>NZ_JWAK01000024.1:57049-98065 GCF_001069335.1 Streptococcus sp. 1171_SSPC | reverse complement strand
AAGTTCGCTGACGTCCGTACTCACCTAAGGAAAGTTTTTCTGAAGACTTTATCTTCAATTTGAAGCGGTTTAACCGCTTTTTTCTATGCTTAATAGATTTCCGATATTTCTAGCTGTAAAGAGAAGATTTTCCCTCGCATCCTTCAGAAGTTGCTCTAAACTATCGGGATGTTTCGTAATAGAAAAGGCACCAACTATATTTTCAAATGGGAGACTTGGTAAATCATCTGCAAGACTGCCACAAATAGCTATTACTGGGATCCCTTTTTGGGTTCGTCTCGCAACCCCTATCGGAGCTTTCCCGGATAGACTCTGATGGTCCAGTCGTCCTTCTCCGACAATGACCAAGTCTGAGTTGGCTACTTTGGAGTCAAAGTCGATCAAATCTAAACAGATATCAATCCCTGATACCAGTCTCGCTTGCGCAAAGGCACAAAGACCCGCAGCAAGACCTCCACCAGCTCCCATCCCTGCTTGAGTCAAAATACTTGGACAGTGCTTTTCGTAAAAGCTGTAAATAGCTTGATCCACTTGCTCAAACATATTGGGACTGAGCCCCTTTTGTTTTCCAAAAATATAGGTCGCACCATCTAGTCCACATAAGGGATTGGAAACATCTGCTAAGATCTGTATCTGGACATCATCTGGGATCTTGAACGCTTCCTCTTTACGGATGGAATCCCATTCTAAAAGACTTTGTCCACAGGCCTTTAATTCTCTTCCTTCTCTATCATAGAATTGGTAGCCTAGACCTGCTGCAAGACCTAGCCCCCCATCATTGGTCGCGGTTCCTCCAACCCCGATATAAATCTCCTTTTTCCCCTGTTTGATTAAATAACAAATCAGTTCACCAATTCCTCGGGTTTCTAGGTCAAGTGGACGGCGTTGATCAATTGGAATTTTTCCTAAACCGATCAAGTCGGCTACTTCAAAGAGAGCCAAAGAATCCTTCTCCATATACCGCATTTCTACCGGCTCTCCAAATGGACCTGTGACAAGGGTAAAAGTTTCCTTCAATCCCAATGAGTAGCTGATGGCATCCACTGTCCCTTCCCCACCATCTCCAACAGGACAGGTGAGCGGTTCTACATCGAGGAGAGACTGACGCAAGCCTTCTGCAATAATTTCCGCTACATCTTTCGCAGGTAAGCTTTCTTTGAATGAATCTGGAGCAATTAAAACTTTCATGGACTCATCTCCTTTTTTCTATCCTTCCCTTTCCCACCACAACTTCATCTCCATAAAAAAACATCCAGGAATATTCTCCTGGATGTTTTGGATTAGAATCGAATGGATTCTCTTGTTTTTTCAAACGAGGTAACAAATCTCTCTGTTACTCCTGGTTCAACTGTTTCCAATGCTTCTGAAATGACTTTGAATGAAGCAGGATAGTCATACTCTTTTTCAAAGATGTACAAGGCTTCATCAAACGCTGCTTGGACATGATCGTCGAATGAACGATAGCGATTTGAGTATTGAAGCAACTGCTCTGTTAGAGTAGCATATTGTACTAATTTGTAGGTTTCTTCCTCTAACTCTGTCATATCGTTGGTCAAAATATCCAGGAGACGGTTGGCGTTTTCAATATTGACACGACGACCTTCTAACTCAGCCAAGAGAGCTTCTGTGTTATCACTTGCAGTGAAGAAGATAGTAAGGAAAGATTGAGGAATTCCAGGTAAATTCCGCTTGTCCATATAGCGCTTGATGGCATGTAAACGGTTGGCGTAGATATTTACCTTTTGACGAGCATTGGTGTCGTCTTTTTCAATCTTAGATAAGGTTTCGCTCAATGCAATTTGATCATCTTCAATCTCTTTCAAACGTTCTTCAATCGCTTCTAACTCTTCTTGTAGGATAGAGTAGGGTTTTTGAGTTTCAGATGTATCCTTCAAGGCATCTTCTACAACGAGCTCTTGAGCTGTTAATTCAGCTTCTAACTCCTTCAAATGATTTTCCTTGAGTTCTTTGCTTTCAAATGTTTTGCTGAGACGTTCAACTTCTTCTGCTAAACGCTTGTTATTTTCCTTCGCATGGGCAAGGTAACCTGGTAAGGCTTTGACCAATTTTTCAACAACTTTGTGTGATTCAATTTCACGAGTGAAAATATCATACAAGGCGTTAATTTCTTCTTGAATCTGCTCATTTTCATAGAGCGCATTATCTAATTCAAGAGCAGCAACATTTTGTAGATTGGCTTTCAAAGCTGCATGCAATTGTTGGAAACGTGCTTCCAAATCAGTCTCTGTAAAATGATAACCAGATTCCAAAAGTTTGCGATGACCAGCTTCCAAATCTTCCAATTGATCAGGAAGAGTTGTTTGGACATCCTTCACAATTGCAGGAACTTTTTCAACAATATGCGTCAAGGCTACAATGTGGTTTTCAGCTGTATCCAAAATTTCTGCAGCTTCAACAGGGTCACCTGATGAATTCAAGGTTACAAATTTTGAAAACTCAACTTGAATATTTTCAGCTTGCTTCTCGATTTCGGGAAGTGCTGGGCCGTATGCGTCCGGATCAGAAGCTACTTGTTTTTGCAAGTTTTCAAACATATCCAAGGCATGAACAACCCGACCGCTATTCTTTTCTTCTTTTTCTTTTAATTCAGATAAAGCTTGACGGATGGCCTTGATATCTTCATCAATCAATTGAACCTGACTCTCAATATTTCCAATTGCTTGCTTGGCTTTTAAAAAGCGGAAAGAATTGTTGTAGCCTTCTGCTTCAAAGAGGTTGTTCTCGATATCAGCAAAAGAATTGAGGGATAGGTCCACCCATTTTTGATTCCATTCACGAAATGCAACTTGACTTTGACCAATCAAATGCATATTCTTCACTTCTTCTACTTCATCATTTACCGGAAGGTTATACAACTGTTCTTTTCGTTCTTCCAGAGATGCCAGTAAGGCTTCGTTACGCTTTCTCAATAAGACTGCCACTACATATCCTAAAACCAAGAGGACCCCAATGACAATAATGAGAATAATTAGTCCACTAGACATATAAAAACTCCTTCATTAAATTACTTGAAAGTAATCGTAGTTATTATATCATAAATATTCGAATAATTGGCAAATATCGCAGAATTTTATACATCAAGTGTACTATATTCGGCATTTTCTTCGATAAATTCACGACGAGGTTCTACTCGATCCCCCATGAGCATATCAAAGATTTTATCTGCTTCTGCTGCATCATCAACTGTCACACGCGCCATGAGGCGATGTTCTGGGTTCATCGTTGTTTCCCAGAGCTGATGATCATCCATCTCACCCAAACCTTTGTATCGTTGAATCGTTGGTTTGGAACGACCTTCAGAATAGCGCTCCAAGGCTTCAGCCAATTCTGCTTCTTGGTTGGCTCCTGGTTGGATGTATTCTTTGATTTCACTACCGACTTTTACACCATAGATTGGTGGTTGGGCGATGTAAACATAGCCTGCCTCCAAAACTGGTTTCATATAGCGATAGATCAAGGTTAAGAGGAGGGTTCGAATATGAGCTCCATCGACATCGGCATCTGTCATGATGACTAATTTTTGATAACGGGCTTTCGATACGTCAAATTCTGCACCAAAACCAGTTCCCATAGCTGTGAAAAGGCTACGAATTTCTTCGTTGGCTAAAATCTTATCCATGCTGGCTTTTTCCACGTTGAGGATTTTCCCCCGAATAGGGAGAATCGCCTGGAACTCGCGGTTTCTACCTGATTTAGCAGATCCTCCGGCAGAGTCTCCTTCGACGATGAAGAGTTCTGTCTCAGCTGGATTGTTAGATGAACAGTCTGCTAATTTACCAGGAAGGTTTGAGATTTCTAAACCAGATTTCTTACGGGTGACTTCACGGGCGCGCTTAGCAGCAACACGCGCTTTGGCAGCCAAAATTCCCTTTTCGACAATTTTCTTAGCAATCTGCGGATTTTCCAACAAGAAATCAGAGAAGGCATCGCTGAACAAGCGGTTGGTAATCTTCACCACTTCAGAGTTTCCAAGTTTGGTCTTGGTTTGTCCTTCAAACTGTGGATTTGGGTGTTTGACAGAAATCACTGCCGTCAACCCTTCCCGGACATCTTCCCCTGTTAGATTTTCTTCATTGTCTTTGAGAAGTTTATTCTTACGCGCATAGTCGTTGATAACACGGGTCAAAGCTGTACGGAAACCTTGTTCATGAGTTCCCCCTTCATGGGTATGGATGTTATTGGCAAAACTCATGACGGTTTCGTGATAACCAGTCGTGTACTGCATGGCTACTTCAACCGTGATATCATCCAATTCTCCATCGGTATAAATCGGAGTTTCAAAGATGACATCCTTGTTTTCGTTGATGTATTCTACATAACTAGCAATCCCACCCTCATAGTGGTAATCTTTCGTTTGCTCCTGCCCTTCACGCTTGTCCGTGATCGAGATCCGTAAACCACGGTTCAAAAAGGCTAATTCTTGAATCCGTTTATTCAACTTGTCAAAGTCAAATTCAGTGGTTTCTGTGAAAATCTCTGGGTCTGGAGTAAAATGAACGGTTGTACCAGTTCGATCTGTTTCACCAATCACTTCAAGATCTGCAACGACTTGTCCGCGTTTGTATTCTTGGTAATGAATTTGGCCATTCTTATGGACGTGAACATCTAACTGAGTCGACAAGGCATTTACGACAGATGATCCAACTCCATGGAGTCCACCAGACACCTTGTAACCACCACCGCCAAATTTTCCTCCCGCATGGAGAACGGTAAAGACAGTCTCAACCGCTGGACGACCCGTTTTTTCTTGAATGTCAACCGGAATTCCCCGTCCATCATCGACGACTGTAATCGAATTGTCCGCTTCGATAAAGACTTCGATATGGCTAGCAAATCCTGCAAGGGCCTCATCGATTGAGTTATCGACGATTTCCCAGACCAAATGGTGAAGACCTTCTTTAGAAGTGGATCCGATATACATCCCCGGACGCATCCGAACTGCTTCTAAACCTTCTAAAACCTGAATCTGACTGGCATCATATTCTTGACCAGTCGTTTCTTGCTTCAATTCTTCTGTCATTCTTTCCCTTTTCTAATTAAAAATATAGGCACTTAATTGATCCATTGAGTCGAACAAATAGGTCGCCATGCCAGCTCTCTGACCAGCTTCGATATCGATTGGGCGATCTCCAATCACCAAGCCAGACTCAATCGCATACTTGTCTTTTAGATACAACATGGACGTAGGATCTGGTTTACGTGGAAAACCATCATCAGCTGTCACAACTTCTGTAAAGTAATGACGAATCCCTGTTTTTTCTAAGATGGTCTCTACATGATGGTCACGGTGAGAAACCAAAAAATGACGGGCTCCGACTGCTGTCAGACGATGCAATAACTCCTCAGTCCCCTCGAATAAGCAGGGGATTTCAAGAGCTTCTTTCTCTCGCTGTTTATACTCTCCCAAAAAGTCTGGAAGGTCTGAGGCAAACTGCTGAACAGCATAATCCGTGGAAACCTTTAAAGCTGCATAAACGGAATCATGATCAGCCTCCCTTTGGAAATACTGTAAGGTCGCTACAAAAGCTTTTGTAGAGGTCTCATAATTGTCCAATAAAGTCCCACCAAGATCCCATATAAAATCATGATAATCCATAGCTTCAATTATACCATATTTTTCAAAAAATTGCTTGTAAAGTCAATGTTTTAAAGGTTTTTTTACAGTCATCTCCCACCTGTTTTACTTTCATTCAAAAAGCATTTATATTTTGATAAAACTAGCCTATAAAAAAATGAAGACAGGAATTTTCCTACCTTCATTTTTCTTCTCAACAACTATGGGGCCGATGTTCCAAAAACATCTTGATAGAGCATCCCTTCTCTCAATGCCGTGGCATCTCCACCAAAATGGTTGACCAGGGCATAGGAAAAAGCAAGTGCTGTTGCAGGACCCCGACTGGTCAAGATGTGACCATCCTGAACCACTGCTTCCTTCACATAATGCTCTGTTCCAATTTCTTTTTCGAAGCCATCATAGCAGGTATAGCGTTTTTCATCAAGTAGTCCAGCTCGATCCAACACAATCGGAGCTGCACAAATAGCTGCTAGACTTTTTCCTTGTTCATGGGCTTCTTTTAAAGACAGGATCAAGCCTTCATGGTCGCGTAGATTTGCTGCTCCCGGCATCCCTCCTGGAAGGACAATGCCATCAAAATGATCCAACGAACCGGACCAGACCTCATCTACCTTCACTGTGATACCATGGGACCCTGTAACTACTTGATCAAATCCAACCATCTGACACTCGATTGCTGCTCTTCGCAAGACATCGACAACGGTCAAAGCTTCGATTTCCTCGAAACCACTTGCTAACATCACTGCTACTTTTGTCATATCAAATTATTCCTTTCTCATGTAGTCGACTCAATTGTTTCTGTCTCAAGAGTCGACTTTCTTTTTTCCGTTCTTCACTCACCCTATTTTGATGGCTCATGGATAACAATAAGCCAATCCCAATAAGGTTACTCACAATAGCTGATCCTCCTTGTGAGATAAAAGGCAAGGGAATTCCAGTGAGAGGCAAGATCCCAGTTACAGCCCCAATATTCTCAAATATGTGGAAGACCAACATCATGATGAAACCAGTTGAGATATAGGTGTAAAATTGATTATTGGATTTCAGGGTAATTCGCAACATCTTATAAACTAGAAACATGTATAAGAGAAGGAGGCACAGTCCTCCTACAAATCCAAAATCTTCCGCGATGACCGTAAAAATCATATCACTCTCCCTGACCGGGATTAACAGATTGGATACATTAAAACCTTGCCCCAATAGACCACCGCTTGCAATGGCCAGCTGTCCCTGAGCCTGTTGGAAGGTCATGGTTTGTGCATAATCAAAAGGATTCAACCAGGCTAAAATGCGGTTCATCTGATAGGTGGGCATCCCCAGAGTTTGATGGAGAAAGGCCCGCCCACCGTCGGATAGAAAGACGGCCAAAAAGAGAGCAATTCCACCTGCGAGGGTCAAAAAGACTGGTAATATGATTTTCCAAGAGACCCCTGAAATAAGGACTACTCCTGAGAAGATAGCCATAAATACCAAGGAGGTTCCAAAATCATGTTGAAAGGCTAGAAGCCCTAGGACCGGTATGGTATAGGCAGCAATTTGGAGAATGAGAAAAAAGTCTTTTTTTAGCGTCCGATTTTCTTCCCTATTGTTTCGTAAAAAATGAACAATCGCACGAGAGACCATCAAAATATAAGAAATTTTCATAAATTCTGATGGCTGAAAGAGGCTGATCCCCTTGTAGGCCACCCAGTTTTTAGAACCGGTCGAAGCAACCAGGTTTGGGTTGTAAAAATAAAGGGGCAAGACCATTAAGACCAAGCCAAAGACATACAAATAGGGCGTTACTTTCCATAAAAATTCTGTATTAAAGAGCATAACGACAAAACTAATCATACATCCTAAAACAATCCAGGCAACCTGTTGGCCTAAAATAGACCAAACCAAGTCAGGATAATCATTCGAAACTGCAATGTAGACTGCCACCACACCAAATGCTAATAATAACAAAACAGTGGTGATCAAGGAGAAATCTCCTCTAAGTTTGAAAGACTGACGTCTCTTCATTTCATCTCCCTTTCATTTAAATTTCTAAAACATGTTGAAGTAGCAAACTAGAAATGGATACAGCTAGCCAGGCCACAAGGCCGATGAGGAGAGGAGCCACCCCCTGCTTACGGAAGGCCTGAATAGATACTTGACTTCCAATGCCAACCAAGGCCATGGCCATCAAATATTGTGACAACCATTTACAGAAGGGAATCCAAGAACTTGGAAACCAGCCAAAGGACGTCACTAAAGAAGCCAAAAGGAAGTAAAAAATAAACCAAGGAACAATTTTACTCAATTTCACTTGCTTCCCTTCTCGATCCTGTTTCGACCGTCCTAGAAGTTTTAGTCCCAACATCCCAAAACAGATTGGAATTATCATCAAAGCTCGGGTCAACTTCACAACCGTAGCCACTTCACCCGCTGCTTTACTATAGGAAAATGCGGCCGCTACAACAGATGAGGTATCATTAATGGCCGTTCCTGCCCAAAAACCAAATTGCCGATCCGTCATAGCAAGGAGGTGACCAAAGAAAGGAAAAAGGAAAACCGCTAGGATATTAAAGAAAAAGATGGTCGACATGGACAGAGCAATGTCATTTTCATCAGCTTCTAGAACAGGAGAGGCTGCCGCGATTGCAGAACCTCCACAAATAGCTGTCCCCATTCCAACCAAGGCTGTTAAGATCTTCGGAGCTTTTAAGAGGTAGCCCATTGCAAAAGCAGAGAAAAAGGCAATACTGATGGTCGGTAGACTAATGACCAAAGAAGATAGTCCCAATTGGGTCACCTTTTGAAAAGACATGGTAAAGCCCATCAAGATAATGGAATATTGCAAGAGTTTTTTCCCTGAATAGGCTAGTCCCGGCCTGCTATTTTGAGGCAAGAGTTGACTAGCATTCAAGAGAATCCCACATAGGATAGCAAAGAGACTAGAGCCAAGGATAGGTACTGCTTTTCCTAACACCATAGATAGTCCTGCTGTGAGAGCGGCTAGCAAGACACCGGGAACATACTGAGTTCCATTGGGTTTTTGATTCATGTTAACTCCTAAATTGTTCAACAACTTCTTTTACTTCTCCTGTCTTAGCAATGACAAGAGGAGCTATTTTCTCTAAACTAGCTTGAATCTGCGAACCATATTGACGATTTAATAAGCGTTGATCTAATAAAATGACCAGAGATTCTTGCTCGCTCGAACGACTCGAGCGTCCAAGAGCCTGCTTCAAGCGTAAGATAGCTAGTGGCAAACTATAATCATAGAAAGGATTTTTCCCTTCTAGACGCAAGGTTTCGTGCAGTTTTTGCACGAAGAAATCACTTGGATTATCAAAAGGAATGCGAGGAATGACTTGAATGATTTTTGCTTGCTGGGCAAAATCGACCCCTTCCCAAAAACTACCGGATCCTAAAAGGACGGAAGCTTCCCCTCTATCAAATCGGCGTTTAATAGTTGCTGCTTCACCATTCTTATACTGAGCCAGATGACCCACTGTCATCAGCTGAGAAGTTGCTAAAAGCAAGTCCTTGGAAGTGAACAAGGCAAAGAGAGGCAAGCCAGTACCTGCTAGATCATCCAAATAACTTGCTAAAGAGCCAGCTAATTCCTCTTGCGTCAAATTGGTCAAATCAGGAAATTCTCGATCGATGAAGATGGTTTGCCCTTGATGATAGGACAGTTCTTTCCCAATGAATTGGTAATTCTCAATTCCTAAAATCGAGGCTAGATTGACCTTTTTACTAATGGATAAGGTAGCTGAGACCAAGAGAAGTCTGGTAGTTGTTGGAATAAAGTCTTGAAGGGAAACCAAGCCCTCTCTTCCAGACTGCAAGCGAATTATCGGATGCTGATTCTCTTGTGTACGATCAATCCAAAAAATTTGAAAACGAGGATCAAAGACCGTTTTTAATGCAGCCAAGACTGGACTATCTAGTTCAGATAAATCCTGGCGAATTTTTTTCACCTGTTCCGGTGTTAGTTCGACCTTTCTGCTACCCGATTCAAGATGTTTGAGTAGAGCATTCAATTCAAATTGGAGACTTTCAAGGATCCGTCGTTTCAACAAGGATTTTTCTATTTCAATCTCCCGTTGCAGATCTAGCATGAAATCCGATAAGGATAAGGAAGCCCTTGAAAACTGCTCCAATGAAAAATAAAGTTTTTGTGCTTCATCCACCACTAGAGTCCGATTTTCTACTAGAGAAGGATCATCCTCTAATCGAGTCAATAAATAGGCATGATTGGTGAGCAAGACTCGACTCATTTTGGCTTTTTCTTGACCGAGACGCCAAAAATCTTCTGTGTAAAATAAAGATTTTTTTGATAGCTTCCCATCATGACGGATTCGTTGAACAAAATTCCCGTAACGATGGAGCTGCCCTACTTCGTTTAGATCACCCGTCCTTGTTTGGGTCAGCCAGACTAGCAATTGCATTTTGAACCGATTCCAGAGGCGATTTTCCTCTGGTTCATGCAAGATTCGAAAGAACTCATCCAGTTTTAGATAATTTTGAGGACTCTTTAGGCTATGAAAAGATGTCTGAAAAACGTCCTCAATCGTCTTAGCTTCCTGTTGCATGATTTGGTCTTGTAAGACCTTGGTTGGAACACTGACAACAATCTGGTCCCTTGTATGCGCTAGTAAGGGAAGGAGGTAGCCATAGGTTTTTCCAATCCCAGTAGGTCCCTCGATAAAGGTTGCTACTTCTCTTGAAGACTGAAGACTTTCTTCAATTGACTGGGCAAACTCTTGCTGCAAGGGACGGGGTTCCATGCCCATTAACTGGATATTAATATCAAACTGATCAGAAAAATTCTTGGCATCTCTTTTGATCAGAGGCTTACGAAGAAAAATCCCATGGTGAGATGTCAAGTCCTCTTTATGAAAAGCTCCCGCATCCTCGAATGCATCCTCTATCAAGAGTCTCGACTCGTAAATCAGATTATCAGAAAATGATAGCAAGGTTTCCACCAATTCCCTCGGTAAGGAAGCAATCGTTTCACGAAGCTTAAGAAATAGCTGGGCGGTTGCTTGCGCATCAGAAATAGCTGAGTGAGCATGGTCTAGAGTAATCGCAAATTCTTCACACAGGCTACTTAAATTATATCTTTCTAGGGTTGGGAAAAAGACTTGGGCCAATTCAACCGTATCGATCCGGGGGGTTATGAGCTCAAAGCCTTCCCAAAACAATGATTCTGCCAAGAGATTGGCATCAAATTTGACATTATGAGCCACAAAGACAGCATCTTCAATCAGTTCGTATGCTTGTCTGGCCACCTGTGAAAAGTCAGGGGCCTTCCTGAGTTGCTGATTGGTAATCCCAGTCAGTTGGCGAATATGTTCGTCTAGTTCCTCATGGGGGTTGACATAAGTCTCATAGGTCTCTACAATCTGCCCATCTTGAATGATGACAATCCCGATTTGAATAATTTTTGCATTGCTGCTTGCACTGGTCGCTTCCAGGTCCACGACAGCATATTTTCTTTTAACATTCGTTGTCATAGCACTTAAAATTATATCATTTTCCGACTCGCTTTGCTTGGTATTTTATGACATTGAAAGGGCCAAATCCAGCCAAGGGACGATTCTTCGGTTTCTAGAGGCGTTTTAGTCAGCTATTTTACAATATTTTTGATAGACTAATAGAGAAAGGAGCTCTTATGAAAATCCACCGCATTGTCAATCCCATCGCTTATGAAAACACCTACTTGCTTGAAAACGAGGACTATCTTCTGGTCGTTGATCCCGGGAGTGCTTGGGATCAAATTCGCAGCCGCATCGATCAACTCGCAAAACCAATTGCTGCTATTCTCCTCACCCATACCCACTACGACCATATCATGAGTTTAGAGAAGGTGCGGGAAACTTATGGCCATCCACCTGTTTATGTAGATGCTCATGAAGCAGCTTGGCTTCAAAGTCCTGTGGACAATCTTTCTGGTTTAGACCGCCATTCTGATTTAATGGATGTAGTCTGCCAGCCAGCCGAAGAGCATTTTGACTACCGAACAGATTATCAATTAAAAAACTTCCATTTTTATGTCCTTCACACACCTGGACATTCCATCGGAGGGGTCTCCTTGGTCTTTCCTGATGACCACCTTGTCTTGACAGGAGATGCCCTTTTCCGAGAAACTATTGGACGGACTGATTTGCCGACAGGAAGTGGACCCCAACTCCTTGAAAGTATTGAGACACAATTGCTCACTCTTCCATCCTCTTATGCAGTATACCCAGGACATGGGAATGATACCACTATAGGTCATGAAAAAATGTTTAATCCCTTCTTTCGAAATCGATAAAAAAGGAAGTTCAGATGAACTTCCTTTTTTGTATATTCTTAAATCTTCAAGAAACGTCTCATTGAAATAGAAGAGCCAATCGCTCCAATTAAAATACCGAGACCAAACAGTCCTCCGACCATAATCGGAACAAGAAGGTTTGGACTATATAAGAACAATTTCTGATCTTGTAGAGTATTGTACATAGACTTGTAGACAATATTATAGACATAATAAAGCAAGAGAGCTGGTGGAATTGCACCAATCAAGCCAATCCAGGCACCTTCCAAAAGGAATGGCGCACGAATATAGCCACTCTTAGCACCAACCAGACGCATAATCTTGATTTCTCGACTTCGTGAAATAATGGTAATCCGAATCGTATTAGAAATCAAGAAGACCGCGATAAAGATTAGTAAACCAGCACCAATCAAGCCCCAAATACGGATGAAGTTTCCGAGAGCAAAGAGGCGTTGAGTATCAACTCCCCCATCTTTTACTTCAGATACCCCTTCGATCTTCTTAGCGGCTTTAGAAACTTCTTTTACGTACTTAGGAGCAGTTGTCTCTACAAAATAGGCATCATAGAGTGGATTGGCATCCCCGTCAAAAATTTTCCAGTTGTTACCAGCAGTCTTGATCAAGTTTTCATATTGTTCTTCCTTGCTAGAGAACTCAACTTTATCAACATTCTTCATGGCTGTCAACGCATTATAGACTTTCTTGTAGTCCTCATTATCAACCATCTGGCCTTCTTTTTCGATCTGCTGGCTTTGATCTTGGATATCCTTGCGCATATAGACAACAATCCGTACACTATTTTGAATATCATCTGATAGCTTGATCGTATTCGCAATAACTGAGGCAAAAATCGCTACAAGTCCAAGTGTAATCATCACCGAACTAACCGCAGCAATGGTCATCCAGCCATTCCGTTTTAAACTTTTAAATGATTCAATGAGATGGCGGAAAAATCTTCTAATCATCGTATCCGTACTCTCCTTCCGCTTCATCCCGTACAACACGGCCATTTTCAATGGCGATAACACGGTGACGAAGTGTATTTACAATTTGGCTATTATGAGTCGCCATCAAAACAGTGGTACCTTGCAAATTAATTCGCTCTAAGAGGTTCATAATTTCCCAAGAGTTATCTGGGTCCAAGTTCCCTGTTGGTTCGTCCGCAATCAATACTTTAGGATTGTTGACGATGGCACGCGCGATAGCGATCCGTTGTTGCTCACCACCTGAAAGCTCATTTGGGAATGAACGAACCTTGTGTTTCAAACCAACAAGGTCTAAAACTTCCATTACGCGTTTTTTAATGTTGCGACGACGCTCTCCGATTACTTCCATTGCGTAGGCAATATTTTCATAAACGGTCTTTTTAGGAAGCAGTTTGTAGTCTTGGAAGACTACCCCAACGTTCCGACGCAACATCGGAATATCGCGTTTTTTGATTTTATCTAAATCAAAACCAGCAACTTTCAAGCTACCTTTATCATGCTTCACCTCACGGTAAAGCAAGCGAATAAAGGTTGATTTACCTGCACCAGAAGGCCCTACAATATAGGCAAATTCTCCTGGTTCAATATGAACGGTTACTCCTCGAAGAGCTGTCGTTCCGTTGTCATACTTTTTGACAACATCTTTCATTTCAATCATTGACATGTATTGAAAATTCCTTTCCACATTTTATATAGAAGGAGGACTTTAATTGAGACGCCATTTTAAATAGGCATCAATAAAGCCATCAATATCTCCGTCCATTACTTTATCAACTTGGGCTACTTCATAGCTTGTACGGTGATCCTTCACCATGGTATATGGTGTAAAGACGTAGGAGCGAATCTGACTTCCCCAGGTGATTTCTTTTTTATCACCTTTTAAGGAATCCACTTCAGCTGCCTTCTTTTCTTGCTCCAATTGATAAAGTTTCGCCTGCAACATTTTCATTGCACGATCACGGTTTCCGTACTGAGTCCGGTCAACCGTCGAAGCAACTACAATCCCTGTTGGGATGTGAGTCAAACGAACACCTGTAGAAACCTTGTTGACGTTTTGTCCACCAGCTCCACCCGAACGGAAGGTATCCATCTTGATATCATCATCTCGGACTTCCACTTCAATGGTATCATCCAATTCTGGCATCACTTCAACTGACGTGAAGGATGTATGGCGACGTTTAGCTGAGTCGAATGGCGAGATCCGTACCAAACGGTGAACGCCCATTTCAGATTTCAACAAGCCATAGGCATGTGGTCCTTCGAAAGACAAGGTAACGGATTTAATCCCAGCCTCGTCTCCTGCCTGGTAGTCCAAGACTTCCACCTTGAAGCCATGAGCATTTCCGAAGCGGGTATACATCCGAAGAAGCATATCTCCCCAGTCCTGAGCCTCAGTACCACCAGATCCCGGATGGATTTCCAAGATTGCATTATTATTATCATAGGGTTCTGATAAGAGAAGCGTCATTTCATAACTGGTCATCATCTTATCCAACTCTGTCAACTTATCTTCTAGCTCTTCGTGAACGGATTCATCTTCTGAGAGAAACTCAAGAAGGATTTCGGATTCATCAAACAAGTCTGTCATTTGATGGAAATTCTCATAGGTTTGTTTCAACTCATTTAATTCCTGGGATGTTTTTTGCGCCGCAATATTATCATCCCAAAAATCAGGTTCTGTCATTTTGTTTTCCAAAATGGCAATTTCTTCTTCCAGACCCTCTAAGTCAAAGAGACCCCCTGAAAGAAGCTAATTTTTCACGATTCGCGTCAATTTTCTGACGGATTTCTGAAATATCCATAAGTACCTCTTTCTAAGTATCAGTCTATTATACCACAAACCCCGTCATTTGCACATAGTAAGAGATAGTAAGAATGGTTTACCTTACAAAAATCGCATAGAACCAGACCGTTGTCACCTCCCTTGTTACATAATTGTTAGATTTGTTACATGTTGGTTACCTTTCTCTTTCTCATCAACTTATGATACACTAGTGATATGACACGTATTGGTTTTATGAGTGACCTGCACCTGGATTCCAATCAGTTTGGCGAGGCCGAACGCATGCAACTCCTGCAAGTCCTACAAGAAGAACAGATTGATCACCTTCATCTAGCTGGTGACATTTCCAATGACTTTAAACAGATAAGCCTTCCCTTCATTCAGGACCTCCAAAGACAGCTTCCTGTCTCCTTTAACCTGGGCAATCACGATATGCTATTTCTTTCAGAAGAAGAAATCAAGCAGTATGATTTTCAGGTCCAGACCTTTGGGGACAGCCATTTAGTATCTCTTGCTGGATGGTACGATTATAGCTTTGTCCCTGAAAAGAGTAAGGAAGCCCACTTGCGTACCAAGAATACTTTCTGGTTTGATCGAAGATTGGAACGTCCTTTAGATGATCCAAGGATCACGCAAGAAGTTCTCTTCCGATTAGATCAGCTCCTCGCTTCTTTAGATGGTAGAATCATCGTCGCTCTTCACTTTGTCCCCCACAAGGACTTTCTCGTTAGCCACCCCTACTTTCAGAAATTTAATGCCTTCTTAGGTAGTCAAGCTTTTCACGATCACTTTGTAAAGCACGAGGTAGCGGATGTCGTCTTCGGACACTTGCATCATCGCCATCCTTCCAGAGCCATCGATAACATCCATTATCACATGCGACCTCTTGGCTATATTCGCGAATGGCAACTGACAGAAGAGTTTTTCAAGGCCTATCCACAGTACAAGATCCCTCACATGTATCGTCTTCATAAACGCTACAACGCTGTGAAAAATTTACCTGAATTTCATCAATACAAAAGACAGCAGTTAGCAAGCGAATTTCGTCAGGCTTTAACCATCCTTGACTGCTAAAAAGAAAAAGATTTCGACCCCATAGGGAATCGAAATCTTTTTTTCGTTAAAATAGCTTAAGCTTCAGTTTCAAGGAGATTCTTTGCAACAAGCGCTGCCAAGACACCACCAACGATTGGAGCAAGGATAAAGATCCAAATTTGTTGGAGGGCTGCACCACCTACAAAGAGTGCAGGAGCCAAGCTACGAGCTGGGTTAACAGAAAGACCTGTAATGTTCAAACCAACAAGAATGATCAAGGTCAAGCTCAAACCGATCACAAGACCAGCGATTTTCCCGTTTCCTTTAGAAGCTGATGTCACTGTCATGATGACCAAGATAAAGATAAAGGACGCAATCACTTCAAACAAGAAACCGCCAAATGGAGTCACTCCTTTAGCCAAGGCATTTTCACCAAGACTAGCGGTTGCCATACCGGAATTGGACAAAAGGAAGAAGACAGAAGCAGTTGCAAGGAAAGCTCCTACTACTTGCGCTACAATGTAGTTGACTAAGTCTTTTGAAGACAAGCGTTTGTTGACAAACATAGCAATAGAAACAGCAGGATTCAAGTGAGCACCAGAAACAGTCCCAATAGAGTATGCAGCTGCGACAATTGACAAACCAAATGCCAAGGCAATTCCTAAATGCCCAAGACCTTCAGTCCCATTTCCAAAAACAACCGCGCCAGTCCCGATAAAGACAAGCATAAATGTGCCGATTACTTCAGCAAAAAACTTTTTCATAATATAAATTTCCTTTCTTCAAACTGTTGTCTAGTTTATCAAAAATCCAGTCTGGGCTCAAGAAATATGCCCAGACATCTCTGCACACAAAAAAGCCATCCGAAGATGACTTTTGATATGCGTTTAAATAGCGTTTTTATCTTTTCCAAGTGCTCGTTGGATTGCTTTGACAATCTCAACAAGGACTACAATCATAAGCGCTCCTACAGCGACCACCATCCATTGAGTCAAACTCAAATGTGACACGTGAAAGAGATTATTAAATCCAGGAACCAAAATTGTCACCACAAAGAGAACAAAGGCAACTGGGATAGACCAGTTAAAGGTCTTGTTGGTAAAGAGTCCCACTTTAAAGATCGATTGGTAAACCGACTTAACGTTAAAGGCATGGAGCAATTGGATCAAACCGAGAGTTGCAAAAGCCATGGTAAGGGCATCCGCATGGATTTCAGTATGACTTTGGTGCTCTGGGAAGAGAAGAGCCCAACCATAAACACCTAAAACTAGCATCGTTTGGAAGATCCCTTGATAAATGATAGCTCCGAAGACACCGCCATCAAAGAAGTTAGACTTACGGCCACGAGGCTTGTGGGTCATGACACCTGGTTCAGCTGGTTCCACACCAAGGGCGATGGCTGGTAGCGTATCTGTTACCAGGTTAATCCATAGCAAATGCACTGGTTGAAGCACATCCCAACCTAACAATGTTGCAAAGAAGATGGTGAAAACTTCAGCCATATTGGCAGACAAGAGGTATTGGATTGATTTTTGGATATTTGAGAAGACCTTACGTCCTTCTTCTACCGCTACGATAATGGTTGCAAAGTTATCATCAGCAAGGACCATATCAGAAGCTCCCTTAGAAACTTCTGTACCTGTAATCCCCATACCGATACCGATGTCAGCTGTCTTAAGTGAAGGCGCATCGTTAACCCCGTCACCTGTCATAGCAACAACCTTACCTTCTTTTTGCCATGCTTTCACGATACGAACCTTGTGCTCAGGTGATACACGAGCGTAAACAGAGTATTGCTTGAAGACCTTTTGGAATTCTTCATCAGAGAGTTCATTCAACTCAGCTCCTGTAAAGACGTGGTCTTCTGTATCATTTGGATCGATGATTCCAAGACGTTTGGCAATGGCTTCAGCTGTATCTTGGTGGTCACCAGTGATCATAATCGGACGGATACCTGCTTCTTTAGCGACACGTACAGCTTCTGCAGCTTCTGGACGCTCAGGGTCAATCATACCGACCAAACCAGAGAAGATGAGGTCAGATTCAACAATTTCAGATTCCAAGGTTGGGATTTCCTTGCTTGTCTTATAAGCCATCATCAAGACACGAAGGGCTTGTTTGGCCAAGGCTTTGTTGATTGCAAGGATAGCTTTCTTGTCTTCTTCTGTGATGGGACGAACTTCTCCATTGACTTCAATACGCGTCACACGTTTGAGCAATTGGTCAGGGGCACCTTTAACAGCGATAAAGTATGAACCGTCAGCTTCCTTATGAATGGTCGACATGAGTTTACGGTCTGAGTCAAATGGCAATTCAGCCACACGTGGCTCATCCTTCAAGACTTCACGAACATCAAAATTGTGGTCCAAACCAAACTGTACAAGAGCAGTCTCAGTTGGGTCCCCAATCAATTTGCCAGATGGGTCCACTTTGGTATCATTAGCAAAGTTCATGATACGTAGAGTATTGTTGCTAGCAGCAATCTCAGCTGCAGAGCTTTGCAATTGACCATTGGTATAAACTTTTTCAACCGTCATTTGGTTCATGGTCAAAGTACCTGTTTTATCAGATGCGATGATTTCTGTTGAACCAAGCGTTTCAACCGCTGGCAATTTGCGGACAATCGAATTACGTTTGGCAAGGGTTGTTGTTCCCAAAGAGAGAACGATGGTTACAATGGCAGGAAGACCTTCTGGAATCGCCGCAACTGCAAGAGCCACCGCTACCATCAAGCCTTCTAATGGATGCTCTCCACGAACGAAGACACCAACCAAGAAAGTGATAACAGCAATCACAACGATTAAGTAAGTCAGAGTCTTAGACAATTGGGTCAAGCTTTGCTTCAACGGTGTTTCCGTTTCATCAGCATTGGCCAACATGTCCGCAATCTTACCGACTTCTGTATACATACCAGTGTTAGTTACGACACCAATACCACGACCGTAAGTTACGTTTGAGTTTTGGTAACCCATATTGACGCGGTCTCCGATACCAGCATCTGCTTCGACAAGTCCTGTCACATCTTTTTCTACTGGGACAGATTCCCCTGTAAGAGCTGCTTCTTCGATTTTAAGGGAAGCTGCTTCAAACAAGCGCATATCAGCAGGTACAACATCCCCTGCTTCTAGCAAGACGATGTCCCCAGGCACCAATTCTTTTGAGTCGATCTCAATGACATGACCGTCACGACGAACACGGGCCATCGGGCTAGACATATTTTTCAACGCTTCAATAGCTGCTTCAGCTTGACCTTCTTGGTATACCCCAAAGGCAGCATTCAAGACAACTACGGCCAAGATGATCAAGGCATCTGTTAAACCATCCATTCCTTCTGTAATGACAGAAAGTGCCGCTGCTGCAAGCAAGATGATAATCATCAAATCCTTAAATTGATCAAGGAATTTAGCTAGTAGGCTACGTTTCTCGCCCTCTTCCAACTCATTACGACCATAAGTCGCTAGGCGTTCTTGAGCTTGAGCAGTTGACAAACCTTCGATAGATGAGTCCAGATTCTTTAGGACTTCCTCAGAAGATTGTGTGTAAAACAAATCTTTATTTTGTTCTTTTGACAAAACAGTCTCCTCCTTTTTGGCCTCTTTTTACAAAAAAAGAGACCTGTTTTTAAAAAAAACAAGTCTCGCTGTTTAATATAGTGCCGGAAATAATTCGGAATGACGACACTATCGCGGTTAACCGCCAGCTACTCCCTTGAGTGGTTTCATTATACCACAACTCGTAAAAAAATCAAGAAAAACTACTGATAAACTAGTCTTCCCATGTCAATTCTAAACGGTAGGTCGCAAACTGTTGACTTCCGTCTGCCGTTAACAACTGATAGGACAAACCAAGCTTATTTTGCTCCAATCTATATTCCTGAGTATCAATCACAAACTGCTGCATGCCTAGGGGAGTTGGAATGAGCGCATGACCTTTCTCTGAAGCTATAAATTTCATGATGGATTTTGGCGTTGAAAAGCGAGTCATGGTCAATTCTTGATCATGAAATTTCAAAGCGACTTTTTCTCCTTCTTCGTTAACGTAAAGCAGATAGTAATAGCCGCCTTTTTCCTTCCATTCCCCTTCGTAATATTGGTCCATCACTTCCAGTTGATCATCAAATTGAATCTGATTTTGTATTCTAATCTTCAAAAGTTGCCATCCTTTCCCTCTTTCCTTTATTTTACCAAAAACTTCTTTCTTTTTCCTATTGCAACCATCTCTCGATACCAATTTAGGCCGTTTTCTGCTATAATAGAGGCATGAATGAAAAAGTATTTCGGGATCCTGTGCACAACTATATTCACGTGGATCACCCAGTCATTTACAAGCTCATTAATACAAAAGAATTTCAACGACTACGTCGCATCAAACAGTTAGGAACCTCTGGGTTTACCTTTCATGGGGGCGAGCATAGTCGTTTTTCGCACTGTCTAGGAGCCTATGAAATTGCTCGGCGCATCCTATCAATCTTTGATGAGAAATACACCGACCAATGGGACTCAAGCGAATCCCTTCTCACCATGGTTGCCGCCTTGCTCCATGATATCGGACACGGCGCTTATTCGCATACCTTTGAAGGGCTATTTGATACTGATCATGAAAAAATGACCCAGGAAATTATTACCTGTCCTGAAACAGAAATCTACCAGGTATTAATTCAAGTAGCACCAGACTTCCCTCAAAAGGTAGCCAGTGTTATCGACCACACCTACCCTAACAAACAGGTGGTGCAGTTAATCTCTAGTCAGATTGATGTCGATCGCATGGATTACCTTCTAAGAGACGCCTACTTCACTGGGGCTTCTTACGGTAATTTTGATTTAACTCGTATATTGCGTGTCATTCGCCCAGTAGAAAACGGAATTGCTTTTCAGGTAAATGGGATGCATGCGGTTGAAGATTATGTTGTTTCTCGCTACCAAATGTATATGCAGGTCTACTTTCATCCAGCCACCAGAGCAATGGAAGTCCTTTTGCAGAACCTGCTCAAGCGGGCACGTCATCTCTACCTTGCGCATAAAGAGTTCTTTCAAGTGACTTCTCCTCGACTGATTCCTTTTTTTGAGCACCAAGTTAGCCTGGCCGATTACTTGGCTTTGGACGACGGCGTTATGAATACCTACTTTCAATCTTGGATGGAGAGTCCTGACTCCGTTCTCTCTGATTTGGCCCAGCGTTTTATCAATCGCAAGGTTTTCAAATCCATTCTCTTTCAAGATAAGGATGAAGAACAATTAGCTGCTCTCAAACAATTGATTCAAGAGGTCGGTTTTGATCCAACCTATTATACGGCTATTCATCGAAACTTTGACCTTCCTTACGACGTTTACCGACCAGATTCAGAAAAACCTCGTACTCAAATTGAGATCATCCAAAAGGATGGAAATTTAGCTGAGCTATCCCTTCTTTCTCCTATCGTTGCTTCCTTAGCCGGTAGCAGACAAGGGGATAATCGCTTCTATTTCCCAAAAGAAATGCTGCTTGAAAATAGCTTGTTCACACCTCAACTACAATTATTCCAGTCCTATATTGTTAACGATACCTTCACAGGAGAAAAACATGAACATTAAACTTGTTGCCCTTGATATCGATGGGACCCTTTTAACATCTGACGGCCAAGTAACCCCCGAAGTTTTCCAAGCCATCCAAGATGCCAAAGCTCAAGGAGTCCATATTGTCTTAGCAACTGGTCGTCCTCGTTCTGGTGTCCTTCGATTGTTGGAGGAACTTCATTTGGATCAACCAGGTGATCTCGTCATCACTTTTAATGGAGCTCTGATCCAAGACGCCCACACCAGTGAAACTCTCTATGAAGAACACCTCTCCTACAATGATTATTTGGATATTGAAGCGCTAGCTCGCAAATTAGCTATTCCCATGCATGCTAGTACCAAGTCTGGCATTTATACAGCCAATCGTAACATTGGTGCCTATACCGTCCATGAAGCCAAATTGGTCCATTCGGATCTTTTCTATCGGACTCCTGAAGAAATGGAGCACCATACGGTTCTCAAGTGCATGTATGTCGATGACCCGGAAATCTTAAAAACGGTCCTCTCCGCTATTCCGGATAGTTTTTACGATCGTTTTACGATTGTGCGTTCCTCACCATTTTACCTTGAGATTTTACCTAAGACAGTAAATAAAGGCCGGGCGCTCTTACAGTTAGCCTCCAAGTTAAACTTAAGTCCAGACCAAGTAATGGCGGTCGGCGATCAAGAAAACGACCAAGCCATGCTAGAGGTTGCTGGTCTCCCTGTCGCGATGGACAATGCTAGTCCTGAACTTAAAAAGATTGCTAAAGTTGTCACGCGATCTAACGATGAGTCGGGTGTTGCTTACGCCCTTAGAAAGTGGGTACTCCATTAATGTATAGTTACAACATCGGTATTACAGCCGAAGAACATGATGAATTCGTTAAAAATAGTCCCCAAACCAATTTGCTTCAAAGCTCAGATTGGGCAAAAATTAAAGATAACTGGGGTAATGAACGCCTTGGTGTTTACCAAGATGACAAACTGGTTGCTGTTGCGAGTATTTTAATCCAACCCCTCCCACTTGGTTTTACGATGCTCTATATCCCACGTGGACCTATAATGGATTACAAAAATAGCCAATTAGTGGCCTTTATGCTCCAATCCATCAAGACATATGCTAAAAGCAAGCGTGCTGTCTTCGCCAAATTTGATCCCTCTCTTTTCCTAAGAAAAGGATTAATCGGCCAAGAGGCAAAAGATCAAGAGGCTACTTTAGCGATTACCCAATCCTTAAAAGAATATGGAGTGGAATGGGTTGGTCGGACGGAAGACATGGGAGAAACCATTCAACCACGTTTCCAGGCCAATATCTACAAGGAATACTTCACAGAAGACCAACTGTCCAAATCCACCAAGCAAGCCATTCGGACCGCTCGAAATAAAGGAGTCGAAGTCATCTTTGGAGGCACTGAACTCTTAGATGAATTTGCAGCTCTGATGAAAAAGACAGAAGCGCGAAAAGGCATCCATCTTCGTGGAAGAGACTATTATGAGAAACTGCTAACAACCTATGCAGGACAATCTTACATCACTCTATCACGAATTAACTTGGCTGAGCGTCTTGCTTCACTCAAAGAGCAGCTGAAAAAAAATCAAGCAGAAGCTAGTCGTTTTAACGAAAAAACAAAACAAGGCAAGATTGACAACAACCGTCAAGAAAAAGAACGTTTGGAAGAAGAAATCCAATTTCTCCATCAAGAGCTAAAAGCTGGCCAAGAGATTGTTTCTCTTTCTGGAACCTTAACTCTTGAATTTGGAGGCACTTCAGAGAATGTCTATGCGGGGATGGATGAGAACTTCCGACGCTATCAACCAGCTATTTTGACTTGGTATGAAACAGCCCAGCATGCCTTTGACCGTGGAGCTGCTTGGCAAAATATGGGAGGAGTTGAGAACCACTTAGATGGAGGACTCTACCACTTCAAGTCAAAATTTAATCCAATGATCGAAGAATTTGTTGGCGAATTCAACCTCGCAACTAGCATGCTTTATCCCCTTGTTAACAAGGCCTATCAGTTACGAAAAAAACTAAGAAATAAACAGTAAGGTGACCTATGACATTCAAGATTATTAGCAGGGAAGATTTTTACCAACACTCTCTTACTACTTCCAATCACTCTTTTTTACAGAGTATTGAAATGGCTGATTTGCTTCATAAAAGAGGCGCAACCATTCAATATATTGGCTGGGAAGAGCAAGGAACATTAGCTATCTCTGCCATTTTATACAGCCTACCTATGACGGGAGGCCTGCATTACGAAATCAATAGCGGACCAATCGTTACGGATATTCGCTACCTACCAGATTTTTACAAAGCATTACAGGCTTATGTAAAAGAAAATGGTGGTATCGAATTCATTTTAAAGCCCTATGACCACTATCAAGTTTTCGATAGCAATGGAAATCCAACTGAAGAAGAGCAAAAACCGCTTCTCCAATCATTACTGGATCTTGGCTATCAATTTGATGGCTTACAAGTGGGCTATCCTGGAGGAGAGCCTGTTTGGCATTATTTGAAGGACCTCACCGATTTTGATGCGAAATCTCTCCTAAAATCCTTCAACAAGAACTGTAGCCGTAATATTACGACTGCTCTCAACTATGACATTTCCATCCGAAATATTAGTAGAGACGAAATCCCTCAGTTTAAACAAATTATTGAGGAAACTGGAAAACGTCAAGGCTTTGAAGACAAGAGCCTGAACTACTACTACGATCTCTATGATACCTTTGGAGACAAGGCAGAATTTCTCATTGCTGAGATCAATACAGCAGAGGCACTAGCTTACTTAGACCAGAAGATTTCCTTGCTTAATCCTTCATCCAAACAATATGAGCAACAGCTGCAAAAATTAGAGAAACAAAAGACAATTGTCCGAGAAACCTTGGCTGACGAAACAGTTGAAACAGTGCCCTTGGCCTGCGCCCTCATCATCTATAATCCATCAGAAGTGACCTATTTATTTGGTGGTTCGTATACCAAATATCAGAAATTTTCTGCAGCCTTCTTGATTCAATACCATGCAATGAAGCGAGCGTTAGAAAAAGGAATCACATTATACAATTTCCTAGGCATTCAAGGGATCTTTGACGGATCAGACGGTGTTCTTCGTTTCAAACAAAACTTCAACGGCTATATCGTCCGTAAGATGGGTACCTTCCGCTATTATCCAAATCCTCTGAAATTTAAAGCCTTGTCCTTGATTAAACGACTCTTAGGACGCTCATAAGAAAATAAAAGCCAGCCTACTAGCTGGTTTTTTAGACAAGAAAAAGACGAGAAATCTCTCGTCTTTTTTATGTTCGATTAATTTACGAAGTTCAACAAAGCCAAGAAGCTTTCTGGATCAAGTGATGCACCACCAACAAGAGCTCCATCAACATCTGGACAAGCCATGTATTCTGCAACGTTTTCAGGTTTCACTGAACCACCGTATTGAACACGTACTTTGTCAGCAACTTCTTGACCGAAGTCAGCAGCTACAACGTCACGAACCACTTTACACATTTTTTGTGCGTCGTCTTGTGAAGCTGATTTACCTGTACCGATAGCCCAAATAGGCTCATAAGCGATAACAGTTGCAGCGACTTGCTCAGCTGTCAAGCCAGCCAAAGCAGCTGATACTTGAGCACCTACGAATTCAGCAGCTTTACCAGCTTCGTAAGTTTCAAGTGACTCACCACAACAGATGATTGGAAGCAAACCATTTGCAAAGATTGCTTTTGCTTTTTTGTTGATATCTTCGTCTGTTTCGTGGAAATAGTCACGACGTTCTGAGTGACCGATGACTACGTAGTCTGTACCGATTTCTTTCAAAACTTGTGGGCTAGTTTCACCAGTGAAGGCACCAGCGTTTTCAAAGTAGCAGTTTTGAGCAGCAACTTTAAGGTTTGAACCTTTAGCAGCAGCAAGAACAGTTGTCAAGTCAAGAGCAGGTGCAGCAATACCAGCTTCAACAAGATCAGATGAAGGAAGTTTTGATGCTACTGCTTCAACGAATGCTTTTGCTTCTTCTGGGTTTTTGTTCATTTTCCAGTTACCAGCAATAAATGGTTTACGTGACATTTCACATACCTCGTTTTTCTAATTTTATACTAACTATTTTACCATAATTTTCGTGATAATGAAAGGTTGCACAAACTCTTTTACTTTTTAAAACAATAAAAACCCCGTCTTCACGGGGTTTTCTGTCTGTCTATATAATTGTTAATCTGGGAACTAGATCGAATTAAGCTTCGATTTCAGTAACCATACCTGAACCAACAGTACGTCCACCTTCACGGATTGAGAATGTAGTACCTTGTTCTACGGCGATTGGGTGGATCAACTCAACGTCGATAGTCACGTTATCACCAGGCATTACCATTTCAGTTCCAGCTGGAAGTTCGATAGATCCAGTTACGTCAGTTGTACGGAAGTAGAACTGTGGACGGTAGTTGTTGAAGAATGGAGTATGACGTCCACCTTCTTCTTTAGAAAGGATGTAAACTTCACCTTTGAATTTAGTGTGTGGGTTGATTGAACCTGGTTTAGCAATAACTTGTCCACGTTCGATTTCATCACGTTGGATACCACGAAGAAGCACACCAACGTTATCCCCTGCAAGACCTTCGTCAAGTTGTTTACGGAACATTTCAACACCAGTAACAACCGCTTTTTGGATTTCTTCTTTAATACCAACGATTTCGATTTCATCGTTGACTTTAACGATACCACGGTCGATACGTCCTGATGCTACAGTACCACGTCCAGTGATTGAGAATACGTCTTCGACTGGAAGAAGCAATGGTTTGTCAGTATCGCGTTCTGGTTCTGGGATGTACTCATCAACAGTGTTCATCAATTCCATGATGATATCTTCGTATTTAGAGTCACCTTCAAGAGCTTTAAGAGCTGAACCTTGGATAACTGGAAGGTCATCACCTGGGAAATCGTATTCTGAAAGAAGGTCACGGATTTCCATTTCAACCAACTCAAGCAATTCTTCATCGTCAACTAAGTCAACTTTGTTCATGAAGACGATCAAGTGTTTAACACCAACCTGACGTGAAAGAAGGATGTGCTCACGAGTTTGTGGCATTGGTCCGTCAGTTGAAGCTACTACAAGGATAGCTCCGTCCATTTGAGCGGCACCAGTGATCATGTTTTTAACGTAGTCCGCGTGTCCTGGAGCGTCGATGTGAGCATAGTGACGTTTTTCAGTTTCGTACTCAACGTGCGCAGTGTTGATGGTGATACCGCGTTCGCGTTCTTCTGGAGCAGCATCGATAGACGCATAGTCTTTTGGTTGGTTAACTGATGAAGGCAAGCGACGTGCCAAAACAGTTGTGATAGCTGCAGTTAGGGTAGTTTTACCGTGGTCAACGTGTCCGATAGTACCAATGTTAACGTGTGGTTTACTACGATCGTATTTTTCTTTTGCCATTTGAGTAAAAGCCTCCAATAAAATATATTTTATAGATAGACAGTAGGCAATACAGTCTAACTTTCCTTACTATTTTATCAAATTTCGTCTAAATTGCAAGTGTTTTACTAGCTTTTTTTCTTATTTCTTTTTTCTTAAAGGAATTTATCCAAATGGAAGTTTGTGAATTTGTACTTCCACTACTTTCTTGAAACAAACAGCTAGTTATTTCATTTTTTGTGGCCTATTTTCTATGTATTTCACAAGCATTTTCAATTTCTTCCACCAAAAAACCAATCCCTCTAATCGAGATTGGTTTTTAGGGTTCACGATTAACCTGAATTACGCAATCCTGTCGCGACACCATTGATCGTGATATGGATCAACTTGTCCTGATCTGCAGGCAATTCACCACGTCTTTGGCGTTTAATTAATTCTAATTGAATATAGTTCAGAACATTAAAGTATGGCATACGATAATCTAAACTATCTTTTAGATAAGGGTTCTCAGCTAAGAGTTCATCATGCCCTTCAATCTGTAAAATAACATCCTTAGTCAATTGCCACTCATCCAGGATAATATTGAAGATGTCACGAACCTCCTCTTCTTCACACAGCTTGGCGTATTCAAAAGCAATGTTCATATTGGCTTTTGAGAGCACCATGTCTACGTTTGAAAGAAGAGACTTGAAGAAAGGCCATTTTTGGTACATATAACGCAAGGTTTCAATGTTTTCAGGGTCTGCATCAATAAATTCTTTAAAACTAGACCCTACACCGTACCAGCCAGGGAACATGACCCGGCTCTGTGACCATGAGAAGACCCACGGAATGGCACGCAAGCCACCGATTTCTTTGATAGTCTTACGGGCTGCTGGACGGGAACCAATATTGAAACTAGAAATTGCCTTAATCGGACTGGATTCGAAGAAGTAATCATAGAAATGCTCATTGCCAAACACCAGTTCACGATAAATATCGTAGCTACGATTGACAATCTGGTCCATTATCTCATTGTACTGATCGGACATGCTCCTTTCACTCTTCTGCTTAGCAATCATGCGGTTAATCGTTGCAGATACCAACATTTCCAAGTTGTAATAAGCTGCATCCTTGTTCCCATATTTATTGCCAATGACCTCACCTTGCTCCGTCAAACGAATGCGGTCATTAATGGATCTCAATGGTTGTGAGGTGATGGCTTCATAGGTTGGACCGCCCCCACGACCAACTGTTCCACCACGGCCATGGAAGAAGGTAATCTTCACACCAAACTCGTCACCAATCGCTGTTAATTGTTGCTGGGCCTTATAAAGAGTCCAACAAGAAGATAGATAACCACCATCTTTGTTACTATCTGAATAACCAAGCATAATTTCTTGGTAGTTATTCTTAGAAGCAATCCAGCGTTTAGCAATTGGAAGTGATAGATACTTTCTCATTGTATCTTCAGATTGATCCAAGTCTTCGATCGTCTCAAAGAGGGGAACAATTTGTACACGTGCGCTTTCCTTGTCAATCAGTCCCACTTCTTTCAACATGATAGCCAACTCAAGCATATCCGATACACTGGTTGCATGAGAAATAATGGTTTGGCGAATAACATCTTCTCCTAAGCGGTCTTTTAATTCACGCGCTGTTTGGAAAATATCTAATTCTTTTTCAAGCAATTCTGATTTTTCTGCATGGGTAGCAGATAAAATACGAGGATCTTCTAACAACTCTTGTAAAAGCAACTCGCACTTTTCGTCTTCTGACAAATCACTGTAATGGTCATTGATTCCAGCTTCTTTGAGAAGTTCCGCAACACAAGCTTCATGGACACTCGAATCTTGACGCATATCGATCGAAGCCAAGAAGAATCCAAAAACTTCTACTGCTTCTAATAACTCAGCAAACTCCCCTGAGATTAAAGCTTCTGCCTTATTTTCAATCAATGACTCTTGAATAAGGGTCAAATCCTGTTTAAATTCTTCAACTGTTTCGTAATAAGGAGGGCGATCTTCTGCCAACTCTTGGATCGCACCACTGATTCGGGTACCGATATAATCGGTAACCACTCCTTGTTGATGGGTGTGAGCACCGAGAAGACGCTCAACCGGATGACGGTCATCTACTGTTGAGCCAACGACAGACCATCCCTTGATATTCAACAAGGTTTGGACCAACTTGGATTGAATATAATGGAAGGCCCGACGGTAGGGCTCCTTCTCTCTAAAGACAGATGTATCACTGGAACGGGCTGCCATCTCTTCAACCGCTTGACTGGTTTTTGAAAGATTGGTAGAGAGGGAGAAGTTCCGATAAAGACTAGAGATTTTCTGAATATAATAGTTCAGAATGACTTCACTTTGAATCGTAGCTGATCGCTTCAAGGTCTCTGCGGTTACAAAAGGATTCCCATCCCGGTCTCCACCAATCCACATTCCCATCGTAATCGGTTTGGGCTGTTGCAACTCAATCCCTTGCTCCTTGGCAAGACGTTTGTATTCCAACATTAAGTTGGGAACAGCCTGAAGGAAGGAACTATTATAGTATTCCATGACGTTGGTAATCTCATTAGTTACCTTGAGTTTCTTTTCACGGATCATATCGGTTTGCATCATAATTTCGATATTACGACGCAAATTATTGTACCATTTAGTCTCGTTCATCAAGCCAGCTTTTACATCTCGGTGTTGGCGTAAAAGACTGTGAATGTGAGTGGTTAAGTCCAACATGGTTTTCCGTTGCACTTGGGTCGGATGAGCGGTCAATACCGGTACTACATTGAGGTGTTCCAAGATTTCCTGAGCATTTTCAGTCTCAGCCACCTGGCGAATGGTGGACGACAGCTTTCCAAGATAGTCCTGTCCCACATTATTTTGATGATTGATTTCAAAAGCCAAATCGACGTCTTCAGAGATATTAATCAACAAGGGAAGAATGGCAAAGTAGCGAGAAATCACAGTCATCTCTTCATTTGATAGCTCTTTGACAATTTGATCCAATTTTAAATAATCTTTTGAAACAGATAGTTTTTTCAATTCAAGAATCTTATCAAGGGTTTCTGGACTCACCAAATTTTTAGCAATATCTTCTAAAATAGTTGTTAAAATCTCAGCTTCTTCTTTGATAATCTCTTTGTTGGTGTAGCTCTCTAGTTTTTGTAAAGTCATGATAACTCCTTTCTTTACTCACTCCGATTTAGTAGTAGCTCTGAATTTTCTGAGGCTTCTCGTAAGAAGGGTCCTCTTGAGTAGCTAGGGCGCGCTTTTCACTCGCATCAATATTCAAGACAAGGGCAATCGCAATGGATAAGACCCACAAACTATTTCCTCCTTGTGAAAGGAAGGGGAAGGTCACCCCTGTCGAAGGAATCAGCCCAGAAATCCCACCAATGTTGATGAAGGTTTGGGTCAGGAGCATCCCTCCTATACCAATCGCCATCATTGAATTAAATGGATCTCTTGCCCGAATCCCGACAAGAATAATGCGCAAAATTAAGAAGAACAACAAGGCTAGGATGAGACTAGCTCCCACAAAACCAAGTTCTTCAATAACGATTGAAAAGACAAAGTCTGTATGAGCTTCTGGCAGATACCCTTGCTTTTCAATCGAATTTCCAAGTCCCAAGCCAAACCAGCCCCCATTACTCATGGCGTAATAAGAATTGGCTAGTTGGTGTCCCGAATCTGATAAATCATTAAAGGGGTTGTAAAAAGCACTGAAACGTTTCGCTACATAGCCAAAGACAGGGATTTTAGAGAAACGCTCTACCCCAATTAGCTGAATGGAATAAAGAAGAACGGTTGAGCCTCCCACTAGTATGGCTAATAGGCTTGAAAACCAGCGGTAAGCTATCCCACTTGCACTAATCATAATTAAGGTTGTCAGTGCAAGAATGGTCGCATTTCCTAAGTCTGGCATGATGACCACAATAGCAATCAGGAAGAGCACCATCCAACGCCAATCCGACAAATCTCGAGGAAGCCATTGATTGTGGGTTAACGCTTGGTAATCATATCGTTGAATTTCTTCTTGCTTTTTAGAGAAGACCAAGGCCAAGTACCAGACGATGATAATCTTCAAATACTCAGCTGGCTGAATAGAGAAACCTCCAAAACTCAACCATCCATGCGCACCATTCACCGTATCTGTGATGAAACGCGATAGCAAAAGAAGGATCGTCTCAGCTATAATGAAAATTCCGATGAAGCCCTTTTTCTTAAGGACATTTAATTTCACCTTATAGGTAATCAGAATAGTGATCAAACTTAGAACAAAAAAGATCCCCTGGCTTCTGATCATCCCGAAAGGACTAAGCCCTTTTTGGATGGCTAAGGCACTCGTTGTCGAGTAGACTACTATCAATCCCAATACTGACAAAAGGAGGTAAGGGATCAGGATCGAATAGTTTAAAAAATGACGTTTTTCTAATTTCATGTAACACCCATACTTCTAATTTTCAAATTTCATTATATCACCTTTCAATAGTAAAAAAAAGGAAAGACCAAATAAGATTCGGTTTTCACTTTCAAAAGATGATCAAACAAACCAGTCTGACTCTTATTTCTACTCCAACTATTGTGAGGAAGCAAAGAAAATCGATCCTCTGATTCACTATCATATCATCTTGTTTTTCCTGTTTCCGGGTCCTTTGTTTTGCCTTTTTCCGTCTTTTACGGTAAAATGATTCTGTATGAGAAAAAGGATTAAACCAATTGTCCTCTTTGTCTTTTTCGCAAGTATCTTTTCCTTTTTGGTAATTTCTAAAACAGTAGCAGATATCCAAAGAAATCAACTTGCTAAAAACAAGACCCTACAAGAGGCAAAGAACACCAATCAAACAAAAATCCCATCTTCCTCTTCTTCTGACTCAGTTGAAGAATTAGATCAAGAATTTTTGAATCGACCAATTATCGATATCTCTGGTTGGCAATTGCCAAGCGAGATTGATTATGATCTCTTAGCACAAAATGTTTCCGGAGTCATTGTTCGAGTTCATAGTGGAGCTCAAGCTAAAAAAGAAAATGCCGCGACTTATTTAAATGGAATAGACAAATCATACGAAACTCATATTAAAGAGTTTCAAAAACGAAATATTCCAGTTGCGGTATATGCTTACGTAGCTGCCAAGGACAAAAAAGAAATGGAAAAGGAAGCAGAAGAGTTCTATCAGGCATCCAAAAAATACAAACCAACCTATTATTGGCTGGATGTAGAAGAAAAAACGATGGGTGATATGAACGCTGGCGTGGAGGCCTTCCGTGCCAAGCTAGAATCATTGGGAGCCAAAAATATCGGAATCTATATCGGGACCTATTTCATGGAAGAACATAGTATCTCCACTGATAAATTTACCGCCCTCTGGATTCCAACTTATGGTCATGATGACGGCTACTACAATGCAGCACCATCTACTGATGACGAGTATGATCTTCATCAGTACACCTCTCAGGGACAATTGAATGGTTTCACCCACTACTTGGACTTGAACCAGATTGCTCCTACACAAAATCGAGAAAAAATCTACCGAAAACTATTTACTGTAGAAAAGAATTAAAAGAGGCAACTGCCTCTTTTTCTCTTGAACGGAAACTCAAATAGTATGATATAATGTTAGGAAATTAAGAGAAAGAGAAGAGTGAGATGGCAAAAAAACAAAAAGTAAAAAAAACATTGGTTGAACAAATACTGCAGAAAGCAAAAATCGACCATACAGGATTGCAAATCAATGCTCTTGAGGGAATCATCCCAGAAGGAATTACGACTGATCAAATCTATAAGACACTGGCTCTAACAGGTGATAAAACTGGTCCCGTCATTGGGATTGTTCCCATCTCTGCCCACTTATCCGAAAAAAAATTGGCTAAACTATCTGGCAATAAAAAAGTTAGTATGATTCCGCAAAAAGACTTGGAAAAGACGACGGGCTATGTTCATGGGGCCAATAATCCTGTTGGTATCCGACAAAAACACAACTACCCTATTTTTATTGACCAGTCTGTCCTGGAACTCGATCAGATGATTGTCTCTGCAGGTGAAGTTGGTCATAGCATTCAAATCAAGGCGCAAGATTTAGCTGATTTTGTCAAGGCTAGCTTCGAAGACTTAGTCGAGTAAAGGATAAAACCAATATGAAATTATATTTTGTCCGTCACGGACGTACCGAGTGGAATGAAGAGGGACGTATCCAAGGGGCAAATGGTGACTCTCCGCTTTTAGAATCTTCCATCCAACAGTTAAAAGCCTTGGGCCAGCATTTATCTCAAACATACTTTGATGCAGCTTATTCAAGTGACTTGCCTAGAGCTGTCCATACTGCTCAAATCATTCTCGAGCAAAATCAACATCCTATCTCCCTCCAAGAGACTCCTGCTCTACGGGAATGGCGGCTTGGTAGCTTAGAAGGTAGAAAAATTGTGGAGTTGAAGGCTCTCTATCCGGAGGAAATGAAGGCCTTTCGTCATAATTTAGCTGAGTTTCACCACGATATTTTCGGAGCAGAATCCGTTGAAGAAACCACCCAACGGACCGAAAATTTTATCAAAAGTTTAAAAGACAAGTCTGGCGAGGCCATTCTAATCGTTGGCCATGGCGCTAATTTAACCGCTTCTATTCGGACTCTTCTAGGCTATAAACCAGAGGAACTCCGTAAAAATGGCGGACTCAATAATGCTAGTGTGACGATTCTAACAACAGATGATTTTGAGCACTATCACTTAGATACTTGGAATGATACTTCTTATTTAAAAGACTAAAAAACACTGATCTTGCGATCAGTGTTTTCTTTTATTTTATTTCATAGTTGGGAAGAGCAATACGTCACGGATAGTAGTCGTATCAGTAAGGAGCATGCAGAGACGGTCGATACCGATTCCAAGTCCTCCTGTTGGTGGCATACCATATTCAAGAGCTTCTACATAATCGTAGTCAATTCCAGTTGCTTCGTCGTCTCCCAATTCTTTGGCACGTGCCTGCGCTTCGAAACGTTCCAATTGGTCGATTGGATCGTTCAATTCTGTAAAGGCATTAGCATATTCCTTGGTCATGATGAAGAGCTCAAAACGGTCCGTGAAACGAGGATCCTCGTCATTCTTCTTAGCCAATGGAGATACAGCTACAGGGTGTCCATAGACAAAGGTTGGTTGTGTCAAGGTTTCTTCTACATATTCCTCGAAGAAGGCATTGATAATATGCCCCACTTCAGTGTAGTGTTTTTCAACTGGCACATGTTTTTCTTTAGCAAGGGCTACTGCTTCTTCAAAGCTCATTTCCTGCCAGAAGTCAACACCAGCAATTTCCTTGATTGCATCCACCATGTGGACACGCTTGAATGGTTCATTGATCTTGATTTCAGTTCCTTGGTAGTTAACAGGACCATCCCCATGAATGGCTTTCGCAGCGTGTTGGATAATCCCTTCCGTCAAGTCCATAATATCTTGGTAGTCAGCATAGGCTTGGTAGACTTCGATGGAGGTGAATTCAGGGTTATGAGTAGCATCCATTCCTTCGTTACGGAAGATACGTCCGATTTCATAGACGCGCTCCATTCCACCAACGATCAAACGTTTCAAGTGAAGCTCGGTCGCGATACGAAGGACCATGTCAATGTTTTGGGCATTGTGGTGAGTGATAAACGGACGCGCAGATGCTCCACCAGCTTCATTGTGAAGAACAGGTGTTTCTACTTCAAGGAAGCCTTGACCATCTAAGTAACGACGGATTTCTGAGATGATTTTCGAACGGGTTACAAAGCGGTTAAAGCTTTCACGGTTCGAAATCAAATCCAAGTAGCGTTTGCGGTAGATGGTTTCCACATCAGACAAGCCATGGAATTTTTCAGGCAAGGGACGAAGGGCTTTAGACAAATGGGTGATGTGAGTAGCTTTGATGGAAAGTTCACCCATGTCTGTCCGCATCACTTCACCTTCTACCCCAAGGAAATCTCCAAGGTCAGCCTTTTTAAAAATTTCATAATTTTCTTCACCGACCGCATCTTTCCGAACGTAAATTTGGATTTGACCTTCACGGTCTTGAAGGTGGGCAAAGCCAACCTTCCCTTTCCCACGTTTGGTTACAAGACGACCCGCAATAATGGCCGTTTCGTTCAAATCATGAAGTTGTTCTTTATCTAATTCTGAATATTTTTCTTTCAATTGACCAGAATCTGCAGTTCGTTCGAATCGCTTTCCAAATGGGTCGATTCCTTGTTCACGAAGGGCCGCCATCTTTTCGCGACGGACAATCTGCTGGTCATTTAATTCTTCCATATGTTCAGTAGTCATTTGGAACCTCCTAAGTTATTCTCCCCTATTTTATCATATTTGACGGGGAAATACACTATTCTTGAGCAGGAAAAATGAAAAAAGGAATGGAAGGAAAGGGTTCCTTCTCCCTTTTCCATCACATTCCATTCATTCATAATCAAATTCTACTTCATCCGAGTCAAGCATGTAGGGCATCCATCCTTATTCATAGCGAAGAGCTTCAATCGGATCGAGTTTTGATGCCTTGCTTGCTGGTAGGATACCGAAGACAATTCCAACGCAAGCTGAGAAGATGATACTTCCGATAGCCACCGACATGGAGACGACTGGTGGTCCTTCTAGAGAACCTGCGGCAGCTGTGGCGATGAGGGCATTGACACCATAGGCCAATCCCAGACCGAGAATTCCTCCCATCATGGTCAAGACCATGGATTCGATGAGGAATTGAATCAAGATTTTTCCACGAGTAGCTCCAAGAGCTTTTCTCAGACCGATTTCACGTGTCCGCTCAGTCACAGATACCAACATGATATTCATGACCCCAATCCCACCAACGAGAAGGGAAATTCCTGCAATCGCACCAATGACTGTTGTCATAATACTGAGCATTTGATTGGTCTGCTCCAAGATACTATCCATGTTAAAGATTTGGAACTCTCCTTGGCGAACTCCCGACAACTCGGTTAACTTTTTCGCCGCTTCGATCCCAGTTGGTTTAATCTGTTTGACATCCGGGATATGCACCACAATAGTAGAAATTTCTTCTGTTCCAAATTCTGAAGCTACTTGGGTATTGGCCATCAAGGCACTTCCTCCAGAAGAAACCCCATATAATGCAGATCCAGCATTTGGATCCTTGAAGATCCCTACCACCCGATAGTTGTTGTCTCCGACAGCAACCACTTGGTTGAGGGCACTTTCCGTTCCAAACAAGGTCGAAGCTAAGCCTTCATCCAACATGATGACCCGTGAGAAACTCTGATAATCTGAAGGATTTAGTTTTCTTCCTGAAACCAATTCAAATTTTCTTACTGAGAAATAAGTATCATTGACTCCCATGATATTGACCCCTTCAGATTTTTTCTTTTGATAGGAGATAGTGGCATTAGCTGTATTACCAACATAGTAGCCATCAATACCAGGAATCTTGGTCAATTCTTTGACCCATTCTTCTTGAACAACGGGTGGTGTTTCAAGGATTGGATTGTCAACGTCCTCGCTACTTTCCTCTCCATAGCCAGCTGGCGGTGACATTCCTTGGTCTCCTTCACTAGCAACACCGCCTTCACCACCACCTTCTTCTGAGACAGGTTCTGGTCCAAGATTAAAACCAGTCATGTAGCCACTCTTTCGGGCGGAATAAGAAATCTGAACATATTGTTGATCCTTGGTAAAGGTCTTAGTCACTCCCGCTTTCATCCCATCTCCGAGAGCCATGATGACAACGACTGAGGCAACCCCGATGATAATCCCTACCATGGTTAAGAACGATCTCATTTTATGTCCCATAATGGAACTAATAGCGAATTTCCAGTTCTGCATCAGGCCCTCCTTTCGTTGCGGCTATCCGAAGAAATCACTCCATCTCGAATGACAATCTGTCGTTTGGCATAGGCAGCAATCTCCGTTTCGTGGGTCACCATGATAATGGTTTTGCCTTCTTGATTGAGGGCTGTCAAAAGCTCCATAATCTGATCGCCGGTCTTGGAGTCGAGAGCTCCTGTTGGTTCATCCGCTAAGATAATAGAAGGATGATTGACCAAAGCACGCGCGATGGCCACCCGTTGTTTTTGCCCTCCGGACAGTTCCGAAGGAAGGTGGTGCATCCGCGTATCTAGCTCAACTTTCTTTAAAAATTGTTCAGCTAATTCCTTTCGTTTAGAAGGATTCACTCCTGCATAAATCAAGGGAAGCTCGACATTTTGAAAAGCATTGAGTTTCGATAGAAGAAAGAATTGTTGGAAGACAAAGCCTATTTGCTCATTGCGAACCTGGGCTAATTTCTTCTCACTAAGATTTCCTACTTCTTCCCCCTCTAGCCTATACTCACCGCTGGTCGGACGATCCAGAAGACCAATGATGTTCATTAGGGTAGATTTCCCAGACCCGGAAGGTCCCATGATAGCTAGAAATTCCCCTTCTTCCACATCTAAATGGATATCCTTTAATACCTGTAGGGTTTGATCGCCATTTTGATAACTTTTATTGATGTTTTTCAGCTCAATCAATTTTGTCATATTTTCCGACCTCTTTCCCATCTTCCAAATCACCAGAAGGGTTGGTGATGACTTGAGCATCCTTGTTCAAACCAGATAAGATTTCTTGATTTTCTGCATCTGCATTTCCTAAGGTAACATTGACTTTTTTAGCCTTGCCAGCTTCAATCGTCCAAACATAGCTTTGATCGCCGTCTGATAAGACACTTGTCACAGGAACCAAAGGATGGATGGTTGAACTTTTTACTTCAATATTGACAGAGAAACCTTGTTTCAAATCACCAATCTCACTGGTAATCTCTACCGTAAACGGATATTTAGCTCCCCCTGTTCCTTGTCCAGAACCTGCGGCATTTGCACCAGCCTGACCAGCTTCTGTCGGATAATTGGCAACGTAGCTAATCTTTCCAGTCCATTTTTTCCCAGGATAGACCTTAGAGGTTAAGGTCACTTCCTGACCAACTGAAATGTTGGCTAGATTGTACTCAGACAACTCACCTTTTACTTGAAGGTTACCGTTGCTGACAATATGAACAAGGGTTTGGTTGGTTCCGGTTGTTGATTTGGAGACATCTTTATTGACTTCTACAACCGTTCCATCTGTACTACTTTTTACGGTTGTAGCATCCAACAAAGCTTTAGCTTTTTCCATATTGGCTACAGCATCCGCACGGGCATCGCGCAAATCACCCACTTGTGTGTCCAAAGAACGTTGGGCTTGAGAGGCTGATTTGCTATCTGCTTCCTCATCCCCTGTTGTATCAATGGTAACTCCATTGGTCATGAGATCGTTCAATTGACGATCTGCCTTATTGACCGCACGTACTGCCGCGTCATAGGCAGTTTGCGCTTCTGTACTACTATATTGAACAATAGCTTGGCCAGCGGTTACTTGATCCCCGACATTCACTAGGATGGATTGCAAATCTCCTTTGGTTCCGTCAAAATAAATATATTGTTCTTGATTGGCTGTGACCTTACCTGTCAATAAAACAGAGGAAGCAATCGAACCTTCTTTCACAGTTTGTACCATAGGTGTCATATCGACCATTTCTTCAGGGCCACTACCTGATTTTCCAAAAGCAAGCCAGCTCCCCATTCCTACAACTGCTATAGCAGCACCAGTCGCTGTAATAATTTGCCATTTTTTAAATTTTTTCATTTCTTTCCTCCAATATTCGAAAGCGTTTCAAATTATAAGTTTAGTATATCATATTTCCTCATTTTTCAATTCAGAATCATCTGTTTTGCACGTTTTTTTTGCTATCTTGTTTTCTCCTCCTATTCAACGATGGCAATTTCTTGATTTTTGTAACCTTTGTTGTTACAATGAAAGTGTAAATCAACAAAGGAGTACTAACCATGAAAGAATTTGATATTATCTCCATAGGTGGAGGTAGCGGAGGGATTGCTACCATGAACCGAGCTGGAGAACATGGAGCCCGAGCTGCTGTTATTGAAGAAAAGCAACTAGGTGGGACCTGTGTCAACAAAGGATGTGTCCCTAAAAAAATTATGTGGTATGGCGCCCAAATTGCTGAAGCCATTCGTGATTACGGTCCAGATTATGGGTTTACTTCTGAACAGACCAATTTTGATTTTGCGACCTTAAGAAAAAATCGCGAAGCTTATATTGATCGGGCTCGTTCTTCTTATGATGGCAGTTTTAAACGAAATGGTGTGGAGTATATCCAAGGTCGCGCTCGCTTTGTCGACGCCCATACAGTCGAAGTCAACGGGGAAACCATCAAGGCTAAACACATTGTGATCGCTACAGGGGCTCATGCTTACATCCCAGATCTACCTGGAGCAGACCTAGGAGAAACCTCTGACGATGTCTTTGCTTGGGAAGAACTACCAAAATCAGTTGCCATTATTGGCGCTGGCTACATTGCGGTAGAACTAGCCGGTGTGCTACATGCCCTTGGTGTTAAGACAGACCTCTTCGTTCGAGGTGATCGTCCTTTAAGAAAGTTTGATTCTTACATTGTCGATGGCTTAATGGAGGAGATGGATAAACAAGGATTGCCTCTCCATCCTCACAAGGTTCCTGTCCGACTCACAAAGGAAGAAAATGGTCAAATCCGAGTCTATTTCGAAGATCAAACATCTTTTGTCGCTGATCATGTGATCTGGGCGACCGGCCGAAAACCAAACGTCCAAGACCTCCATCTAGAAGCTGCAGGTGTCACCTTAAATGAAAAAGGATTCATTGCAGTGGATGAATACCAGAATACGGTTGTTCCTGGCATCTATGCTCTTGGAGATGTCACGGGCGAAAAAGAATTAACTCCTGTCGCTATCAAGGCAGGGCGTACCCTATCCGAACGTCTCTTTAATGGAAAAACCGATGCTAAAATGGACTACGCAACCATTCCGACCGTTGTCTTTTCTCATCCAGCGATTGGTACAGTCGGTCTCACTCAAGAAGAAGCCGAAAAACAATATGGAAAAGACGCTATCAAGGTCTATACTTCAAGTTTCGCCTCGATGTATTCAGCAGTGACCCAGCATCGTCAGTTGGCTAAATTTAAACTCATCACTGTAGGACCGGAAGAAACCGTTGTCGGTCTCCATGGTCTTGGGTATGGGGTGGACGAAATGATCCAAGGATTTGCTGTTGCTATCAAGATGGGAGCCACAAAAGCCGATTTCGATGCGACCGTCGCTATTCATCCAACTGGATCCGAAGAATTCGTTACCATGCGCTAATATCAGAAAAGGTTTGTTTGACAAGCCTTTTTCTTATGTTTAAATTTTAATGAATCATCATTAGAGCTACCATAGTCTAATCTTTCATTTTAACTCTCTTTCCTTACATTTTTGTAAGATAACAAGGTTTGATAAGATAACCATCAGATTCAAAAATAGATTTCAACATCCATATAAAAGAGCCTGAAGATTCGCTTCAGGCTCTGTTTTTTTAAGGCAAGATAGCAATGGCACGGACAGGTGAACCAGTTGCCTTGTCCCAGTGAGGGAAGGCAATTGAAATCAAGGCACCTACGGCTGGCACTTGATCCAAGTGGTTCAAGACTTCTACTTGGTAGATATTTTGCTCCAAAAGGTAGTATTCATTGACCAAGCCATGCTCTGCTGCTGGAATACCAGCATCTGTGTCGAAGGTTTCATGGCCCACAGCCTTGACATGGCGTTCATGAATCAAGAATTCCAAGGCTTCACGGCTCCATCCTGGACTTTGTTGAACCCCATTTTCATCCAGATTACGCATAGCATCTTGATCTGGCCAACGTTTTGACCAATCACTACGGAAGGCAACAAAAGCACCCTCAGCAATTTGTCCATGCTCTGCCTCAAAGTCTATGATATCTTGTTTGCTCAAGATAAAGTTTGGATTCGCGGCAACTTCTTTAGACTTGTCGATAACATAGAGTGGCAAGAGGAGATCTTTGAGGTCAATCTCATCCAACCAACGGCCCCCTTCTACAAAGTGAATTGGTGCATCAATATGCGTTCCGTATTGACCAACCACTGTAAATTTTTGAACATGAAAACCATCTTTTAATGTGAAAAGGTCTTCTTGTTGCAAAGCAGGAAGGGCTGGGAAGTGTGGACTTTCTGCATTGATTTGGTGACTCAAGTCCACCCATTTTTTAGCTTGCAATTCTTTATAAATACTTAGTAAATCTGACATATGGATTCCTTTCCTATAAGTGCTACATGAGATAAACGAATAAGGTTATTATAACAGTCCATCCCATCATCCACAATGATTTGCGTTAATCTTGTTTTCTTGAATGGGATATAGTTTCAAGCTATAATTATTAAAAACAGCAAAAAAGAGGCTGGGACAAAAGTCCTAGCCTCTCAATTGTCTTTGGATTATCGAGCAAGACGCAGTGGTTGAGGGGGCTCTACCACGCTGATTTCATCAGCTTTTACAGCCCTACTCAACT
>NZ_JWAK01000024.1:0-57036 GCF_001069335.1 Streptococcus sp. 1171_SSPC | reverse complement strand
ACGACGAAATCGAATTCTAACGAATTACCGATTTCTGTCCCACTCTCTTTCTTACTCATCCTATTACTGTTTAAATGCATCTAGCAAAACTTGGAATTCTTCGTTGGTCAAAGTGATCCCCTTGCCCATCTTCGTATGGTCAGGGCTCCAAGTTCGGATATCATACTTGGCAGGTGCTCCATTAAAGCTAACCCGGTTTAACTCCTTGGTCCATCCTTTTTCATTTTCAGATAAGACCAAGAGTTGTTCTTCAATTTCAAAACTAAAATCTGCCATTTAATACTCCTTTCAATGTCTTTCACCTTAATAATTCGTAAAAAATTTTACAAAATGAATGAAATTTTCTATAATATATTGTATCAACTTATGGAGAATTATGCTATGAAAAGATTTCTTGAGCTTCTCAAGGACCGAGCCAATGAATTTTTCAACGATAAAACCTCTCAACCAGCTCCTTTAGAGGATGGTAAAACGATTCAGATTATTGAACTGGCCCTTCGAAAAAAACAAGGAGTCCATGTCATCTTCCAAAATAAGAGTTTTACAGGCGATATCGTGAAATATGATCAGGAACGAAAACAACTCATTGTCAAGAATTTTAAAAAGAGTATGTCAACCATCATTCGAATTTCTGACATTCAAAAGATTAGTCTCGTTCCACATACGATTCGAATCGCACAACAAAAAACACCGTAAACTTCCAAGCTTGGGAAGCATGCGGTGTTTTTTTTTACGTTTTAGGCACGAACCGTTTGGCTGGTTCCATCTTCTTTATAGAGGTTGATCAAGCCTTCTTTGAGTGCACGGATCATATCACCTGGTTCAACTGGTGTTGGCATATGAATAGTCAATAACTCCATTGGATTTGGAGCCCGATCAATTTTATTACCCTTGGCATCATGCAAATCTTCAATGACTGTTTCAAAATGACGGAACCCAGGTCCGTAAAATTCTACTTGGTCTCCTTCATTGATGACATTCCGTTGTCGAATGGTCGCAATTTGCTTGTCCGCATCATAGGCTACCACTTCTCCGACAAACTTGTACTCTGGAATCTTCCGACGAGCCCCAAACAGTTGCTCGTTTTCAGATGGTGTTCCGTAATAGAATCCTGTAGCCAACTCACGTTGGGCTACCTTCCACATTTCATCTACTAGATCTTGCTTAATCGCTTCAAACTTCTCAGGACTTTCCAAATAAGCATCAACAGCTGCCTTGTAGCAGTTCGTTACGGTAGAGACATAGTGAATGGACTTCATCCGACCTTCAATCTTGAGGCTGTCCACTCCATTTTCAATCATATCAGGGATATGGTCAATCATCGACATGTCCACAGCTGACATCGAGAATTCTTCAGGGATTTCCCCTTTGAGACTCTTACGTTCTTGGCCAAATGGCATATCGTAGAGATCGTACTTCCAACGACAAGATTGGGAACATCCTCCACGGTTGGCATCACGCATACTCATATGATTGGACAAGGTACAACGGCCAGAGTAGGAGATACACATTGCTCCGTGAACAAAGGCTTCAATTTCAACATCCGTCCGCTTACGAATTTCCGCTAGTTCTTCCATCGAAACTTCGCGAGCCAAAACGACCCGTGTCAAGCCCAAGTCTTTCCAAAACTCTAGAGTTTCATAGTTGGTGGCACTAGCTTGGGTAGAGAGGTGAATTTCCAAGCCAGGAGCTTCTGTCGCTGCGATCGTAATCAAGGCAGGGTCTGAAACAATGACTGCTGCGATTCCAATATCCCGTAAGCGACGGAACCATTCACCAGCTCCAACTTCATTTCCTTCATGCATGACCATATTGGCCGCAACATAGACCTTGGCACCATATTTGGCCGCAAATTGGACTCCTTCTTCCATTTGCTCGAAAGTGAAGTTCCCTGCACGGCTACGAAGACCATAGGCCTGACCACCAATGAAGACGGCATCCGCACCATAGCGCACAGCAACCTTTAGTTTTTCAAGTGTTCCCGCAGGTGATAGAACCTCAGGACGTTTCAATTGTTTTGTCATCATATCTCCTAGTATATTACAAGTATATTAGTTAGATTATCAATCTTGTCTATTTTATAGCAAATCCAGTCGAAAGGCAATGGTTTGGGAATTGTTTTGACAATTCTCATTCTTTACCATCACCAAAAAGGAAGGCCCGCACTCTTGGCAGGCTTTTCTCCTTTATTTAACCATGTCTGGATCGTAATCATAAAATCCAGTGTCAAGGAAACGATTCTTAGGATGCAATTGGTGAATCTGCTCATCCAATAAGAAGGCTTGATCAGATGTGAAAGTCCCAGCTTCTAGAAGCTCACGTGCTTTCACAAAACACTTGGCAATTTCCACAAAGTTTTGACCAGGTGTATAAATCCCCTCTAACTTCCAGTGAGTAAAACCATGCTCGACTAACTCAGAGAGTTTGGTCATCAAATCCAGGTCATTATTGGCAAAAATATGAGTTCCATGCTTGTCCTCAAAGATAGAATAGTGGCTTTCTGGATCTCCTGGTTCTGCCAAAAAGAGATCACGCTCTCTCGTCTTTTCATCATCGATATGAGTAAAATTATAATAATTTTGTAGAAGAGGACGTTTAGAATGGTGAATCACACTAGCCCCATAAACCAATACTTCAGCAGGAATCTCTAAAACTTCTGGCATCTTGAAAAGCTCTGCAGATGGGATTTCTCGAGCAAGAACAGCTTCAGAAACACCAGCCTTCTGTCCCCAAAAATTGATCTGACGGCTACTTGTCACCATGGTAGAAGCATCATAAATGGTTTTAAAGTTATAGCCATCCCGCTTCAATACATAAAAGACGCCTGCATCTCCCACCGTGATATAATCGACGTTAATCGAAGCAAGGAAATCTAAAAATGGTTTGATACGATCCATCATGTCTTGGTGCATCAAGGCATTGACAGCCACTGTCATTTCCTTACCTGCGGCATGGACCAGTCCAGAAATTCGACTTAATTCGTCATACGAGAAAGTATGAGGAAGTCGTAATCCAAATTCCTTTTCTCCGACATAAATACGGTCCACACCTACTTCCAGAAGGGCTTGAACCTGTTCAATACTTTCAGCTGTAGCTGTAATAATTATCTTTTTCATGAAAACTATTATACCAAAAAAGTCATTTTGCTCTCTAAATTTCTTAATTTTGTAAAAATTGTAACAGTTTTGTAACATTTCTATGCATGAAAACGTGTTAAAATAATAGAGTACTGTTAGGAGAGAGAAATATGCCCGCAAGAAAACTTAGAGTTGTTGAAGAATACGACTATGTCGAAGTCCCTCTTCAACAAGAGAATACAACAACTAATTATGATTTTAACCTTGATACTGAACCAGCTCCGCAATTAAGTGAGCTACTATTTTTCCTTAATATTGCTGTGTTTTGTGTCTTAACTGTTTTATTTAGTTTCGTCTTTTTATCAATGAAGATGAATACCTTCTTTGCTTTTGCCTCAGCAATTGCTTGTAGTTTGGGAAGTATCCAAGCTTTCCGCATTTTCCAGTTAAAACGGAAACAGGACTAAGATTACATTTTTAGCCTCCTTCGGGAGGCTTTTTGGCATTTCCCATCCTCGTTTTTCATTGTATAAGAGAAATCCCTCACCAATGGTGAGAGATTTTTGAATGTGGACTAACCATTGTGTCACATAAAACAGCTAGACGATTTTCAAAAAATGACTTTTACTTTTTTAGCCATTTGAGAAGATTAATAACTTTCCGCTGTGAGAAAAGTGCCTGAAACTAAGTTGTTTCAGGCACTCGGGAGTTTTGAGACCTTAGGCTCAAAACTAAGTCATGGAACTTCTTCGAAGTTCGCTGACGTCCGTACTCACCTAAGGAAAGTTTTTCAGAAGACTTTATCTTCAATCTGAATCCCTCACCATTGGTGAGGGATTATTTTATTCTTCTTCTACAGCTGTTTCTTTGATCTCTTCTTCCACTTCTGGAAGAGCTGTTTCTTCTTCTAATTCAAGGACAATCTCTTCACTTTCTTTTTCCTGTTTAGGCTGGAAAGGACTTGCTTGATTGCCGGTCTTTTGCTGGATTTTTTCCTTAATCGTTTGGATAGCATCTTGTGAAAATTCTACCACATCCTGCGTCTTATCTTTCACTGTCTCGATAACAGTGTCTTTGTTGATCTCGCCACTTTCAACTTTTTCTTTGGTTTGCTGAATAGCGTCTGACGCTTGCTTGGATAACTCCATTGCAGATTGTTTCACAGAATCATGAACTTCTTGTGGATTCTCTTGGTATTCTTTTACAAAACCTTTGACTTTCCCAGTCAACTCTTTCCCTTTTTCTGTTGTTAGGAAGTAGGCAACAGATGCGCCAGTGATCGTTCCAATTAACAATGATGATAAACGTCCCATAAGGTACCTCTTTTCTTATTTAAATAATTTCATAGCCATGCGAGCTGCTTTTAATCCGACAGATGTTTTAACGGTCTTTCCACCAACTACGACAGCTTTTTTGCTAATCTGACGCGCTTGATCATTCAGATCTGATACAGATACAGACAAATCTGCCACTGCAGTGAAGAGTGGATCAATGGTTGCAACTTTTTGATTCAAATCTTCTGTCAAAACATTCACTTTTGCTAACAACTCATTGGTTTGGTGTAAGGTTACATTCACATCTGATGTCAAGGTCTTAATCGTTACCTGAGTCTCATCTACAACTTTTCCAATCTTTGAAAACAAGATAATCAAGTAGATGACCAAAACTACTAAAGCTAACCCTAAAAGCCCATAGGCAATTTCAATAAACATTTCTTTTCTCCTTAATCTATTTCCGTTCTATAAAATGGTGCATTCTTTTTTCGTTGATAGATCATGATGCTGATTCCAAGTAGGATGAGGATGAGGGAAAGCCATTGTGAAACTCGAATTCCCAAAAACATCAAGCTATCTGTCCGCATTCCTTCAATAATCATTCGACCAAAGCCATACCAGATCAGATAGAAAGCAGTAATTTCGCCCTTTCTCAAAAGTTTCGGACGACGACGCAAGTAGAGAATCAGCACAAAACCAAGCAAGTTCCAACAAGATTCATATAAGAAGGTCGGTTGGCGGTAATGTCCATCAATAAACATCTGATTCCGAATGAAAGAAGGTAAATAATCTAAATTCTTAACAATGGCTCCGTAGGCTTCTTGGTTAACAAAATTACCCCAACGGCCAATACTTTGAGCTATCATGACACTCGGTGCAGCGATATCTAAAAAATCAACCGGATCAATCAAACGACTGCGTGAAAATAGGTAGAGGACTAGAGCCCCTGCCAGGAGTCCACCATAGATAGCGATCCCACCGTTCCATACGGCAAAAATCTCTCCTGGGTGTTCCCTGTAATAAGACCATTGAAAGATAACATAGTAAAGACGGGCCCCTATGATCGCTACTGGAAAAGCAATCAGAATGAAATCAATAATATCGTCTGACTCTATCCCTTTACGAGGGGCTTCTTTCATGGACAGGATAACCGCCAAAAGGAGACCGAGGACGATACAAATCGCATACCAGCGAATGCTAAAGGGACCAAGTTGAATGGCTACTGGATTCATACTTTCACCTCATTCTGATCAATCAACTGGGTCAATCGATCTTCAAAAGTTTTAGTAGCATCATATCCCATTTCTTTGGCGCGGTAGTTCATCGCGGCTGCTTCAATGACAACGGAAATATTGCGACCTGTCTTAACAGGGATGCGAATTCTTGGAATAGTCACTCCACAGAACTCAATTTCTTCTGCATTATTGCCAAGACGATCGTAGGTTTGTTCCTTAGTGTAGTTTTCCAAGTAGACAGCGATTTGAACCTGTGAAGAATCCTTCACAGCACTGGCACCATAGAGACTCATAACATCAATGATCCCTACTCCCCGAATCTCTAGCAGATGGCGTAGAATTTCAGCAGGCTCACCCCACAAGGTCATCTCATCACGGGCGAAGACATCTACCCGGTCGTCTGCTACCAAACGATGGCCTCGTTTGACTAGCTCTAACCCAGTCTCACTCTTCCCGATTCCGCTATCTCCTTGGATCAGAACCCCCATACCATAGATATCCATCAAGACACCATGGACACTGGTTCTTTCCGCAAGGAGAGAATCTAGGTAGCTTGATAGTTCACCAGACAATCGACTAGTGGGAACGCGACTGCTGAGAATAGCGATTTGCTTTTCCTCAGCGGCGAGAAGCATTTCTTCGGGAACCTCTAGATCCCGCGCGATGATGAGTACCGGTGTTTCCGGCTGGAACATCTTTCTCAAAACTTGGTGACGATTGTGGGAGGTCATTTTGATGAGGTAAGACCACTCTTTCATCCCAACCAATTGAATTCGTTCTGGAGTATAGTAATCAAAATATCCTGTCATTTCAAGTCCAGGACGTGAAATATCTGCCGTTGTGATTTCTTTTTCAAATAGGCTTTCATTGCCGTACACAACCTTCAAACGAAGCTTATCAATTAAATCTCGGACTGTTATTGCCATAGGCTTCTCCCTTTTTGTTTTCTCTTACTATTATAGCAAATTATCCCAGGTAAGACTTGCTCAAGCATCTTTTTTTGGTATCGAAACTGATGCTATTATTCTCACACTTATTCCAGTACTCTTTGATGTTTCTCTTTATCCTTGTTATCCCATTTTTCCATCGTCCTCTTTTTTAGTTAAAAAAACAAAGATGGAGAAAGGCCAAGCCCTTCTCCACATTCTTATTCGATTCATGAAAATTCTTTAAAAGAATGGATCATCGTCTTTGATTACTTGTGCATCCTTCCGTTTACGAGGTCCGAGGCCATACTTTTCTCTTTCAAGGTCTTCTTTATACGGCAAGGAGAAGGCACACAGGCAATAAATAGCCAAGCCTACAAGCCCATAAGCATGAAAGATACTAAAGAGCACAAAGAGAAAACGCAATAGGTTTGCATCGAGCCCAAATCGATCCGCTAGTCCAGCAAATACTCCGAAAACGATTCTGCCTCGACGTAATTTATAAAAAGTTGGATTCAAGGGCCTACCTCCTATTATTTTAGAACAGTATATCCCGAAATCAAGTCACTGTCATCCGACTCAAGGCCGATTTCCTGGATCAATTGTCCCTTGATACTTAAGTAGTCCTCGACACCGCCCACAGCGGTACTTTTGCAAATCAATCTGCCGCTTTCTCCTGAATTCTTGCCCACAGCTCGTACAAATATAAATCTTATAGTTTCCCTTATCAACTGAAGGGGCATACCGCAAGCCGTCTACCTTTTTGAGCAAGGCCTTGAAATCTTGATCCTGATGGCGATAGCCCTTTTTCATATAGTAGAGATGGTAGTGACACAACTCATGGCGGACAATCTTTCGAAAAATTTCCCAGCCAAATCTTTCTAGGATTCTGGGATTGAAATCCAGATGGCCATCTTTTGGAAAAAAACGACCGCCAGTCGAACGCAAGCGAGGATTCCAGATGGCTTGGTGAAGAAATGGGCGACCAAAATCTTCCAGCGACACTTCTTGAACGTATTTAGTCAGATTCATGTGGTGCCAAGAGGGAAAGATTTACCTTTTCCCGTTCTAAATCAATCTTGTAGACCCAAACGGTCACTAGATCACCAACTGAAACAACTTGACTTGGATGCTTGATAAATTGCTGACTCATCTGTGAAATGTGGATCAAACCATCTTCATGAATCCCAATATCGACAAAGGCTCCAAAGTCAACAACATTGCGGACAACTCCTTCTAGTTTTTGACCAATCTTCAAGTCTTTCAAATCAAGAACATCCTGACGAAGGACAGGAGCATCAAAAGAATCACGTAAATCGCGACCTGGTTTGAGAAGATCTGCGACAATATCTTTCAAGGTTTCAGGGCCAATTTCAAGTTCCTGGGCCATAGAAACCGTGTCAATTTGTTTCAATTTAGCTTGGGCCTCTTCATCCATTTCCCGAATCCCTAGTAAGGTAAAGAGCTTCTTCACTGCAGGGTAACTTTCTGGATGGACCCCTGTCCGATCGAGGAAATTCTCACTTTCTGGAATCCGTAAGAAACCAGCTGCTTGTTCAAAAGCCTTGGCTCCCAGACGAGGAACCTTTTTAATCTGTGCCCGAGAAGTGATCAACCCTTCTTCTTCCCTGTACTTCACGATGTTCTCAGAAATGGTTTTATTGAGACCAGCCACGTGGGACAAGAGGGCTGGACTAGCAGTGTTAATATTAACTCCGACTTGGTTTACCACGGTATCAACTACAAAATCAAGGCTTTCAGATAATTTCTTCTGGCTGACATCATGCTGGTACTGGCCGACTCCGATAGATTTTGGATCAATCTTAACCAACTCAGCCAGTGGATCCTGCAAACGACGGGCAATGGAGATGGCTGAACGCTTTTCAACTGTCAGTTCTGGAAACTCATGGCGAGCCAATTCACTAGCTGAATAGACAGATGCCCCGCTCTCGTTCACAATGACATAGCTGACATTTGGAACTTCCTTGAGAACTTCCGCAACAAAGGCTTCGCTCTCTCGACTAGCCGTCCCGTTCCCGATCGCAATGATTTCCACGCCGTATTGACGAATCAGCCGTTTCAGTTCTTCTTTGGCTGCTTCAATTTGTGCTGGTTTAGCCGGCGCAACAGGGTAAATCACCTGGGTGGTCAACATCTTTCCTGTCTGATCGACAACAGCTAATTTAGCTCCTGTCCGAAAAGCTGGGTCAAATCCCAAAACCACGCGCCCCTTGAGGGGAGCAATCAGCAAGAGGTGTCGAAGATTTTCAGAGAAAAGCTGAATGGCTCCATCTTCTGCCACTTCTGTCAGTTCTGTCCGAATTCGACGCTCCATAGCTGGTAGCATTTTCTTTTTCAGGGCTTGGTTAATGACTTCTTCAATATAGCTATTCTTCGATTTAAATCGGGCTTCAAAGTGACGAATCAAACGGTCTACAGGATGCTCAAATCCAACTTTTAATACCCCTAATTTCTCTCCACGGTTTAAGGCCAGGGTTCGGTAGCCCTGCATGTTTGCAATCTTCTCAGAAAAATCATAATAGATTTGGAAGACTTGCTTCTCGTCTTTGCTTTCATCCTTGAGACTAGAGGTGATCAAGGAGTGTTTGCGAATCTCCTGGTAGGTAAGGTTGCGCAATTGTGGATCTTCTGCAATGGCTTCGACCAAGATATCGATAGCACCAGAGATTGCATCCTTTACAGTTGGAAATCCTTCAGATAGGAATTCTTCTGCTACTGTTTCCAAGTTCTTTTGATCTTGCAGAATCATCCGAGCAAGTGGGAAAAGTCCTGCCTCACGCGCAATGGTTGCCTTGGTCCGGCGTTTTTCCTTATAGGGAAGATACAATTCTTCCACATCCGCCAATTTTTCAGCTTGCTCAATCGCTTCTTTTAAGGCTGGAGTCAGTTTCCCAAGCTCTTCAATCTTAGCGAGAATAGTTTCTTTCCGATCGGCTAAGGCTGTTAAAGACTTGTCCATGTCGATAATAGCTTTGATGGCTACTTCATCTAAATTACCCGTAGCATCTTTCCGATACCGAGCGATAAAGGGGATGGTGGATCCCTCTGCTGTTAAGGTCAAAACAGTATCAATTTGTTTGAGACTGACACCCAATTCTTGGGCTATTTTTTCATATTTTTCCATAGCTTCTATTATACCATAGAAGGCCTTCTATACTGCTTTTTCATCTTACTTTTGGACTTGATTTTCCCCTCTTTTTTGAGAATTTGATATAATGAGAAAAAAAGAAAAGGAGACCTATCATGGCGATTAAATTTTCAAAAACAGACGATTTAGACAAACTCTTTGAGGAATTTGCTGTCTTCCCAGATCCCCCTCAAGTCACTTTACCAGATGACAAGAAGAATGAAACTGCAGGGGAAAACGTGCAGAAGGATTCTAACAAATGAGTTTCTTCCAACAGTTGCCAACCAGTGTCCTTCAGGCTGGAGCGATTTTTCTTTCGATTATGATTGAAGCCCTTCCCTTTGTTTTAATTGGAAGTATCATTTCAGGGGCGATTGATGTCTACATCACCCCTGAAAAAGTCTACCGAGCCCTTCCCAAAAATAAATGGGGGAGAATTCTATTTGGGACCTTGATTGGCTTTATTTTCCCTTCCTGTGAGTGTGGTATCGTCCCCATCATCAATCGCTTTTTAGAGAAGAAGGTGCCTAGCTATACAGCTGTGCCCTTTCTAGTGACAGCCCCGGTTATTAACCCCATTGTCCTCTTTGCCACTTATTCTGCCTTTGGCAATTCTATTCAAATGGCTCTCTTACGAGCGATCGGCTCTATCCTGGTAGCGACTGTTCTGGGGATTTTCCTAGGATTTTTCCAAACAGCTTCTATTCAACGGGCCAACCGCAAGGAAGTCCATCTTCATGACTTTTCAAAACTATCTGCCGGCCAACGCTTCTTCCAAGTATTTGTGCAGGCCATTGACGAGTTTTTCGATACTGGACGCTATCTGGTCTTCGGTTGTTTATTTGCCAGTGTGGTTCAGGTTTATGTGCCAACTCGCGTGCTTACTTCTATTTCAGCGACGCCACTCCTAGCCATTCTCCTCCTTATGCTTCTCTCCTTCCTCCTCTCCTTGTGTAGTGAGGCGGACGCCTTTATCGGATCCTCCCTTCTCTCGAGTTTTGGCTTAGCTCCCGTTTTAGCCTTTCTGGTTATCGGACCTATGTTAGACGTCAAGAACCTCTTGATGATGAAGAATTATCTGACCAATCGCTTTATTGTCCAATTCATTAGCATCGTCAGTCTCGTTGTCTTGGTTTATGCTTGGTTTGTGGGGGTGGTTCTATGATTCGATTTCTCATTTTAGCAGGCTATTTCGAAATTACTATGTATTTGCAGCTTTCTGGTAAGCTCAACCAATACATTAATATGCATTATTCCTATTTAGCCTATATCTCTATGATTCTTTCCTTCCTCTTGGCTGTCGTCCAGCTCTATATTTGGATGAAGAATCTGCCCGTTCATAGTCACCTTGCCAGTAAAAAAGCCAAAGTCATGAGTATTCTTCTGCTCCTGATTCCCTTGATTGTAGGGATCGGCTTCCCGACTGTGACCTTGGATTCCCAAACGGTTTCAGCCAAGGGCTATCATTTTCCCATCGCGGCTGGCTCTTCCAAAGATATTCAAAATGATGAGGGGACAACCAACCAATACCTCAAGCCAGATACTAGCAGTTATTTTACCAAATCTGCTTATGAATCCGAGATGAGGGCTGCATCCAAGAAGTACCTCAAGCAAGATCATATCCAGATCACGACAGAAAACTATATGGAAGTCATGGAAGTGATCTACGACTATCCAGATGAATTTGCTGGAAAAACCTTTACCTTAACCGGCTTCATTTATACGGATCCCCAGGATCCGGGCAGTCAGTTCCTTTTCCGTTTTGGAATTATCCACTGTATCGCCGACTCAGGAGTCTATGGTTTGTTAACCAAAGGAGCCTCCCAAACCTATGACGATAATACCTGGGTCCAGGCTACTGGAACTCTCAAGATCCAATACCATAAACAACTTGGCCAAACCCTTCCTATCCTAGAAATAAAAGAAGCCCACTCAGTAGAAAAACCTACGAATCCTTATGTCTATCGGGTCTTTTAAAGGCTGTTAAACATCTCTCGGTTGTGACCTTTCGGTCCAACCTTTTTTTATAGCGTCATACATTTAACCTGCAAAATGAAAGTCCGAATACTTTTACTTTCAAAGGGAAATTATCTGAATTTTATGGTAAAATATGGTTTATCAAGTTAGAAAATAGGTATGATCATGTCATCTAAAGTTATTGTAACAATTTTCGGTGCTAGTGGAGATTTGGCTAAACGCAAGCTCTACCCTTCACTCTTTAGACTTTATAAATCAGGTAATCTATCTGATCATTTTGCTGTTATCGGAACTGCTCGTAGACCATGGAGTAAAGAATATTTCGAATCTGTTGTTGTCGAATCTATCTTGGACTTGGCAGATAGCGCAGAAGAGGCTCAAGCATTTGCTAGTCATTTTTACTACCAAAGTCACGATGTTAATGACACTGAGCACTACATCGAATTACGCAAGCTTCAGGCTGAGTTAAACGAAAAATATCAGACTGAGCACAACAAGCTTTTCTTCCTCTCAATGGCACCTCAGTTCTTTGGTACCATCGCCAAGCACCTCAAATCAGAGCAGATTGTTGACGGTAAAGGCTTTGAACGTTTGATTGTTGAAAAACCTTTTGGAACAGACTATGAGACTGCAAGTAAACTAAACGAAGAACTCCTTGCTACTTTTAACGAAGATCAAATCTATCGTATTGACCACTATCTCGGTAAGGAAATGATTCAAAGTATTTTTGCCATCCGCTTTGCCAATATGATTTTTGAAAATGTTTGGAATCGTGAGCACATCGATAATGTGCAAATTACCTTTGCAGAACGTCTAGGTGTTGAAGAGCGTGGTGGCTACTATGATGAGTCTGGCGCCCTTCGTGATATGGTTCAAAACCATACTCTCCAACTTCTATCACTCCTTGCCATGGACAAACCTGCAAGCTTTACAAAGGATGACATTCGCGCAGAGAAAATCAAGGTCTTCAAGAACCTTTACCAACCTACAGACGAAGAACTCAAAGAACAATTCATCCGCGGCCAATATCGTTCTGGTAAAGTTGATGGCATGAAATACATCTCTTACCGTAGCGAACCAAATGTCAACCCTGAATCTATGACAGAAACCTTTGCTTCTGGTGCTTTCTTTGTTGACACTGATCGCTTCCGTGGTGTACCTTTCTTCTTCCGTACAGGTAAACGCCTAACTGAAAAAGGAACACACGTGAACATTGTCTTCAAGCAAATGGATTCCATTTTCGGTGAACCTCTAGCACCAAACGTGCTTACCATCTATATCCAACCTACTGAAGGATTCTCTCTTAGCCTTAATGGTAAGAAGGTGGGTGAAGAGTTTAGCCTTGCGCCAAATTCTCTTGACTATCGCACAGATGCGACTGCTACAGGTGCTTCACCAGATCCATATGAAAAACTGATCTATGATGTTTTAAACAATAATTCAACCAACTTTAGCCACTGGGATGAAGTGAGCGCATCATGGAAATTGATTGACCGTATTGAGAAACTTTGGGCAGAAAATGGTGCTCCACTCCATGACTACAAGGCTGGTAGCATGGGACCTCAAGCTAGCTTTGATTTACTAGAAAAATATGGAGCCAAATGGACATGGCAACCTGATACAAAGCTCTAACCAAAGAAGCGACGTCCTCCATTACGTCTACGACAAAATCGGACAGATTGAAAAAACGTTTGAGTAAGTCCATATCTGTTGGAGGATGTTCATCTGCCAATTCACCAAAACGATTAGATTAGGAGGGTATTATGAAAAAGTTATTAGTATGGGGATATGCTCTGCAAAGTATGGATAAAGCAGAAAAAATGGGGTTGCCACGAGTAAGTAGTGGAGTCCTAGGGATATCAGAGGAATTCAACCCTAAAAAAACGCATCCTGATTTTGACTTTCCATGGAGTTGGTTCGTAAAGGGGCAAGAAATTCCTCCGATGCCTGAAAAGGTTTATGTCTGCTTAAAGAAAGCAAGAGGTGTTACTTTTGATTTTCTTACATATAATGATTTTTTTATCATGTCAGCGCGCTTTTTGGAATTTATAAAAAAATATGGGTTTGATCATGATTTTGGTATGAGCAAGGCAATTATTGTCAATACAAAAGGCGAGCTATTGACGAATGAAGTCTATTATTTGGTAAGAATAGTTAGCTGGGAAATTGAGGATGAAATTGTTTATCCAGATTTAGGAAGAGATGAAAAAGGTTTTTCGCTGGAGGCATATACTAATTCAGATAAGGATATTTTGCTGTCTTCCAAGTATAAGTATATGGATGCATTTATGGTGTCAGAAAATTTAAAAGAAAAAATATTGGAAAATTTTTCTTTGCCTTTTCTTTATACTTTGAAGGAATGGAAGGAGCAAAATTATTATGAATTTATTGGATTTGATGAATTATAGCAAAAAGGAAATTTAAATGTCAAAATTACTTTTTACTTCTTCTAAAACACCACATAGTATTGGTTATATTGGAGGAGGGGCTGAACATATTCCGTTAGAATTATGGCCTAAAATTCCAAATTCTGATGCCTATCAAACGCATCTATTTACTCTTTATTCTGACTTTTTACCTGAAAATGTATTCCCTCGTAGAAATTATTATATCTCTGTTTTTATTTCTATAGAGGAGCATGTACTGGGAGGAGTAAAAGACTCTATTTCATCTAAATATACTGTTAATTGTCAGGATGGTTTGATTTTACTAAATGATGGTTTTAGTTGCGCTATCCTTTATGAAAAGGAACAAGCTATCAACAATCAAGATTTGGGAAATATTTCTTTGGAAAGAAAATTTTTTGAAAGGCTTGATGAAGTAGATAAAGAAGCTGATACAAAATACAATGAAGATGAACATTTATTCTTTGAAGATAATGGGATGGGCTTGGATGTATCCAAAATTTTTGGTAATCCTTATTTTGAACAAGATATAATATATCCTTCTCCTAAGTTTAGTTTTTGCTTGCAATTATTAGAAGAAGATATAGATAAAAAGTTACATATTTTTCAGAATGGTATTGGTTATTTTTATTATGACCAAAATATTAAGAAAAAACTTCTATCTGGAAGTCAAGCAGGTATTTTCTTTATTCAAAATACTTAATAATTAATATGAAACCTTCAGTTTCAACTTAGCAAGCCGTAGCCTGCAAAACCTCCAATCCCGACGTAGGGTGTGAGCGGTACGCACGCGTTTTCTGTTTTTCAGATGACCACTGTAATGAAATAAAATTTAAATTAAATTTTAAATAATTGAGAAAATAAGATGGATATGTCAATTATTGTGAATGATAATGGAGATATTAGTTTTTTTGCCAATATCAAAGATGCAGAATTATATTTAGAACCAGACGATATCAAACAAAATTTCTATGAAATATTTAATAGAAATGGAGATTTATTAAAACCAATTATATTAAAAAATAGTAAAAAATTTCTTTTTGGTAACTTTATAAAGGAGAATATACAAATAACACCACATATTCCTAATATAAATGATAGAGAATATTTATTCGAACTATTGTTAAATTTTTGTAATAATATTAAAGTTGAAGTTCCAAAGGAAATTAATCTAAATGATTTAATTGATAAATTGATCAAAGAAATTGGCTTTACTAAATAATCGTATACCGACGACAGCAAAGAAACCTTCGGCTGCGATGCCGCAGGTCGTCTGAAAACCCATACCGACGGCGAAGGCCATACCACTTCCTACGAATACGGCCAGGACGGTCTGCCGACCCGACGCACCAATGCCTTGTGCCATACCTTCGGCTACCACTACGACAAAGCCCGCCGCCTAAAAAGACGCATCCCCGCTTTCAGACGACCTCGACAGCCAAACCCCGCTGCGGATAACCGAGTTCAAACGCGATATATTGGGACGCCTAATCCATACCCTCGCCCGCGACGGCGGCTACAAGGTTCAGGAAGCCGCTTACCAATACGACTTGGACGGCAATCTCTTATGGTACGGCGAATACACCACATGGGGTCGTCTGAAAGTAGAAACCAAGGTAACAGATAGCGCATCAGCCCTTCCGCCTGCAAAACCAGTATTGCGACCGTGAAACGGGGATGCAATACAACTTCTTCAAATACAATGAGCCTGATGCGGGTCGGTTTGTGAATCAGGATCCGATAGGGTTGCTGGGCGCAGGGGATAACCTTTATCAGTTTGCTGTAAATGCTCAAAGTTGGATTGTTCCGTTGGGTTTAATCAGACCACCAAAATCTGGTCGTTATCATGGTCCTAAACCTGAATATGAGAATCCTGGACATCATCAGCCCGGCTCTGGTTCTTTTAGAGGTGGAGGTGCGGGGCATATATCTATATTACCTCCTCATACCGAGGAGTTATACAAACATGCAATTCCTGATTCACAAGGTTTGCATTGGTATGCTGTTGATGATGAAGGTGTAGTTCATAGGTTTGGGAATAGCAACGATGGAAAAGTTCACTGGAATGGTGATACAAGTCAAGGAAGAGGAATTCCAATTCCTCCTGATGTTAAAAAACGTATAGATGAAATGAAAAAGGATGGAAAAGTAGTTCCATCTCCATGCAAAAATCAGGGGAAAAAGAATCGCAAAAAATGAAGATAAATACTAAGTTAACTATGGAAAATAAAAATCAATATTCCTTTGTAAATGTTTTAATCTTTTTAGGCAATATTGTTTTAGGATCTAAAGAAAATTTTGATTTGAAGGGAACGGTTCTCCTTGATTTTTCGAATATTATTGAAAATATAGATTCACTTATACATACTGAAAGCTACTTAGATTTAAAAAATATAATTGATTTAGATGTGATTGATTGGGATGAGTACTATTGTTCAACAAATGACTTATTACCAAGAGGAGCAAGTTTATTTGATGGCGATAAATTACTGGTCTTTAAAATAAAGAATGATGAGTTTATAGCAATTTGTAAGCCGTACAATCGAGAAACTGTTGTTATCCACCCCTTTCCAATAATTTCTTATTTGAGAGAAATAAAGAAATTGACAAATAAATTGATGAATTTTAACTAATTTATGGAATGGTAAGACGTAACCCGCATAATTTTTTAAATTCATAGGTAGCAAGCCGTAGCCTGCACAAAACCTCCAATCCCGACGTGGGGTGTGAGCGGTACGCACGCACGCGGCTTTTTTGGTTTATAGACGGCCTCTGTAATGAAATAATTTTTAAATTAAATTTTCAATAACTGAGAAAGGACGATTAAAATGCTTGATTCAGATACAAAAAATATGATTTCTGTATGGATAGGAACATCAAATAAGACGTTAGATGAATTTAATAAATACACTGAAGGAATGGAAGATTCAGATTCTCAATGTCCAGCATTTGCAGATTTTGGGGTTTCATTTATTGATTCAGACTTTTTTGTAGCTTTTCGTACCAAAAACGGAGAGATTGTTCCAATTGAAATTTTAGCTGAAGAAATTGGTACGCATTCGAAAAAAGCCACAGAAGAAATTATAAGAGCATCTAAAGAAAAAGGTGTGAATGAAGGGAATTCTTTGTATTATTATGCAAACGCTACTTTTGAACCCGATGATCCAGAAAAACTTTATAATGACTTAAAATTTATAGGAACGTTTAAAGATCCTAGAAAAAAATATCGCTAGTGATAGTGAAACATTAGTCAGGATAAAGGCCGTCTGAAAGTTTGTTTTTCAGATGGCCTTAAACAAAATTAGATTAACGGCAATCTGATGGTTGCACCATCGACTACGCCTACGACCCTTTCGGCAGACGCCTTTCCAAAGAATGGCAAGACAAACTCGCCTGGACGAGTACCGAACCGAAACGCACCCACTTCGTCTGGGACGGCGCCACCTCTTGCAGGAAGTCCAACCGGACGGCAGATATACCTATCTCTACACCGATCCCGACAGCTACGAACCCTTGGCACAGGTCCGCAACTAGACCAACGAAGACGGCGAGAGCCGCCAACAAACCCACTACTTCCACTGCGATCAAATCGGCATCCCGCGTGAGATGACCGATAAGGACAGCAAGCTCTTGTGGTTCGGCAACTATACCGGCTAGAAAAATCACTATAAATGTAAAAGTTATCTAACATAATGGAGGTAAATATGCCCTTCCTGAAGATTACCTACAGAGATTATCCTAAAAAAGGATTGTTCAAAAAACTCTATCGAGAAAACATCTATAAAATAGAGGAATTTAAAGAGGAATTTAAGTATTACGAATATACCCCAATAGAGAAAATTATTATTGATGAACATCATTTAGTACCATTCATCTTTTTTTCACCAGAAGGAATAAATTATTTAATGCCTAAAATTATTGATGGTATCAGCAATGGCATTAGAAATGATGATATTCCAGTAAATATAGAAGAATTTATTATAAATATACCTACCGCAGAAAACATCAGTCATGCTTTAAATCTCTTAAAAAAAGATGAGCTTATAATTCTTAAAAAGTATTTAGAAAGAATATTATTTGGGGGCTCAACAAATTTGATACAGCAAATAGGTGAACATTATTTATTCAGAAGTATTGAATATCTCGAAAAGTTAATAAATAATTCCTAAACCTACTTATTATTTTGTTAATCGAATACATAAGCTAAAGGTTTCTAGAAAAATAGCCGTAGATTGGTTAAAGGTCTAACAATCTTGCAAGGTCGTCTGAAAGAGGAATCCAAGGTAACGGATAGCGCTCACCAATCCTTCTGCATGCAAAACCAGTATTGCGACCTTGAAACGGGGCTGCACTACAACTTCATCAGGTATTACGAGCCTGATGTAGGGCGATTGGTGAATCAGGATCCGATTGGGTTGTGGGGCGGGAATAATTTTTATTGGTTTGCACCTAATGCACAGGAGTGGGTGGATTGGCTTGGATTACATTCTGATCCAGATTTATTGAATAGAATTAATAAAGTTGCTGCTGCAATGTCAGAAGGAGATAGGTCTCGTACAACTTATGCTTTGGCGAGAGTGACAACAAGTTCTGGTCGTAGCGAAATTTGGATAGCATCAGCGGGGAAAAAAGGATGGGTATCAAGGGCACTACAAAGAATAGTTGGTTCTGATGAAGTAATTAATAATGTACACCGAAGTAATAAAAATCATTTAAATGATGCAGAACGTAAACTAATGAGGGAAGCAAGAAAAAGAGGAGCAAAAATTGAATCAATAGGAGCTACTAGACCAATGTGTGGTAGATGTCAAAAAGGCGCAAGAAGTATGGGAATTTTGCGAAGAGTAATTACAGCTTTAAAAAGATAGGAATTAACTATGGAACCTCAAGAATTAACTAATGAAATTTTATTAGAAAGTATTTTGGATTGCACTGATTTTGTATCAAATGAAGTTCCTAATCTATACAAATCGGTAAAAAAATCTCTGCCTAAAAGCGATGAAATATTTTTTATGAATTTTGTTGAAGATGAAAACAAAGAGGATAATTATTATGGATATGTCTATGATAAAAAAAATACAGTAATGTATGAATATTCTTTTCAAGATAGTAAACTATTGAAAAATAGTAAATTGTCTCTTATTGAAAAGGATGTTAGTAAGTTAACTACAAAAGATATTCTTGAGTTGCCTGCACTCAATTTATTGTAGCAAGCCGTAGACCACATGAAACTTCCAATCCCGACGTAGGGTATGTGCGATTGCACGCACGCGGTTTCTGCTTTTCAGACGACCTCAATCCTTTTTCGAGGTCGTCTGAAATATTTCTTCAATAACAATCTAAGCCAAGACCGCCTACAAATACGGCCAAGGCGGTTTGCCGACCCAACACGCCAAAAGGAGGAGGAACTATTTTAACTTCTAAAGGCAAAGTTGTTAATGTAAATGAAAGAGATATAACATTTATTTTATTGAGGCATAAAAAATGAAGAAAAAAATATTAAATAGCTTCTGCTCATATTTAGAAGCTAACCATATTTCATTTAAAAAACACGATTGTATTATTTCACTTTTTTTTAATGACATTTTTTTTGGAAAAATTAATTTCCAATTTAAAAAAGGTAAGCATGTAAAAATTGGGGCATTATGCTCATTTTCTATCGTTTCTTATATAAATGAGAAAAATATTCTAGACCAAAAATTTATAGAATTAAGTACAACTATCCCAAAATTTTATCCTGAAATAAACGATATTTTTGATGAGAATGACACACCAAGTAATTTTAAAGTACATGGCTCAGAACTTGGAAAATTTGATTCTATTTTTAAAGATTTTGGCATTATTTCTTTATATCCAGAAACATCCGAAAATGAAATAAATGAGATAATTATTGCTATATTCGATAATTATGTGTTACCAATGAAAAATTATTATTTCGGAAGTAATTTAGCAATAGAGGATATTTTAAAAAATCCTTCCTCATATAAATACCCGCTATCTACAATTTTACTAATAAGTCATTTACACAACTTGGAAATTAATAATTTCTTAAACATAAAAAATCCTAAAAAATTCCCTGATTCAAAGAATATATCTAAAATTTTAGATTTATTATTCGCACATAAAAAAAATATTGAGATACACAATGATAACAATAGTAAAAATGACCACTAGATTGAGTTAGTATGCGTAGCCCGCATGAAACTTCCAATCTCGCGGGATTCGATGCAATTATGCAATCTAAATCCATAAGGCCAAATAAAAAATATGACAGATAAAATTATGACACCATCGCATGTAGAAGGAAATCTTATGAAAAAATCCGGTCAATTTAAATTATGTGAAGAGTTGCAACTTATTCTAGATAAAGAATTAAAAGCAGGAAATACTTTACTTGAATCGCCATGTTGTACGAACTGGCCTCAGGAGGGAAGTATTTTTGCATCACTAGCAAATAGACTAACTGTTGGTAAGGAAGTTTTAACAGATGATGTTTATTATTCTATTAATGATGATGTTCACTATGGCTGGATTGATGAATGTGTATGCAAAATTCATCATGATTTATTAGTCGCAGGCAACTTAATTACAAATAAACATAAATGATTTGTTTTTAAGTAATTATAGCTTGTTAAAAGTAATTGTATTCGTTAATAACCTGATTTCCACGGCTACTGCTGCGACGGCTATTAGGAACAACTATTATTGAAGGCAAAGCTGCACCTCAAAGTTTGGGTTTTCTTGGCGAATAAACTCAAATATATTAATGACTTAGAAAGGTTAATCAGACAATGAATCAGGAGCAATTTATAAAAAAGATTAATATAGTTTTAGTCGAAATTGATAAAATGATTAATAATTGTGATGAATATAGTTATACAAATAAACAGCAGTTAGTTTCTATAAAAAATGAACTATACGACATGATTAATTATCTAAATTCAGAAAGTAATTTTCAACAAAAAAAAGGAAAAGAATTTTTGTTGTCTCGGATAGTAATTGATTCTTGGCCATTTAATAATGAGGTTGGTCAACTCCTTGTAGAATTAGAAGAAGATTTCAATTCTTTGACAAGAAAAAATATAAAAATGCCTAAGTTAAGAATTTTTAATGAAACTCCTTTAGACTTTCAAGAAAAATTTTTGTTTGACAAATGGGAAGTCAGCTACCTTAATTTGATGGAAGTAAATCAAGGTTCTCCCTTAGTTGGAAGTCTATCCATTAACGGTCAAGTTATTATTAAAGAACAGGGATTTGGAGGGCCTTTGTTGTATTTCAATAGAAAAATATATATTCCAGTTTTCATTAGACGATTTTTCGTTGTTGGATTTAGGCTTGCAACATTAAATTTAGATGATTTATCAATTGAGTATATTGGAGGTATCGAAGACTTGATTTATCTGAAAGAGATAAAAGGTAATAGAATTTATTTCTATACAGATATATATAAAAGCACAGAAAGGAATTTGACTTTATATGAACAAATATAACTCAAGGCTATGCTGTAAACATCATAGCCAAAGAACTTCCATATTAATTAAATTTAAAGAATTTATTCAAAAGTATTGGATAAGTATTTTAATTTCTTGGTTTTTCATTTGGTTATGGATGGCTTATTATGGGGATAACACGATAGTTAAGTTGGTCGTGTTTCCGATCATCTCTTTCTTTCTAGTTATTTTATTTCATTTAGAATTAGAAAGAAAAAATATTAAATATCTATCCATAATTCAAATGTTAATTGGGATGTTGCTAGGATTAGCCATACAAATCAAAAGGGAAAATTTTATGGTGTTTGAAGGATTAATATTTGGAGGAATCTGGGGGTTGACAATGCCTATTTGGGTAAAAATATTTTTGTTTTTAAGACAAAAAATAGGAGATTATGTATAACAAATCTCAAACAGATAGATACATGAGTAAGCAATTACCTAGAATTGGTGGTAAGGTTTTTGGAAAATACGGATTACGTAGTAAATGTGCATAGAAACTGATTGATAACAAAAATTTATAAAAGGAAAATTAAAATGAGTATTTTAAGTAATTATATAATTCAAGATTTAATTCAGAATGTATCTAAAGGAGTTACAGAGACATTTAAATTTGTATTAGAAAGATATAATTCTAATGAGGTTTTTGCCTATACATTATATATTGATGACTATTGTTCATATCTGGGTTGGACTGCTAACACTATTTCTCACTACGAAATAGAAAAAGTAAACTACCCAAAAGAAGAACATCCTTTTATTAAATGGTATTACCCTCAATTTGCAATAGGACTTGGAGAGGTTCCTGAGAAAATAGATAGTGTATTCAATAATGAGATTCAAAATATTCTTAACGATGCAAATACATTAATATCAGAAGATAATTTTGAGCAATATCAGGCAGAAGTATATGATACAATTATAGAAGGATTTAAAAAAGCGATAGAAAATATAGATAAGAAAAAAACAAAGAATGTCATATTTTTTGTTTCTATTGTAGATAGTGATAATGCTGAAATTATGGAAAATTATTCTGCTGAACAACTAAATTCATATGATAAATTTCTTACGTTCAAAAATAGATTTCAAAGCAAGCCGTAGAGCGGTTACTACTGGAAGTAATGGGGTTATTGTCGGTGTAAATTCGGCAGGTGGAATAATAAGATAGGACGATAAAATGAAAAAAATTAAATTGATGCCTGACTATGGCTGTTTTCCCATATGGGGTATGGAGGATGATAATTTTGGAAATATAGATCCATATTCTTTACCAATATCAAAGTCTCTTGCTGAAGAATTGTTGGAGTGGGCAAATAAATATGATAAAACCTTAAATATAGAAGAACCTCTAAACTCTGGCTTTGAAAATATAGAGAAAGAAAATATTTTTAAATACGAAGGTGAAAAATTATTTAAGAAACTCAAGTTGGAGTTAGGAGATCAATACACAGTTATATATCCAAGAATATGATTATTTGACATGTAATATCAGCCGCCCCAGTGGCAATATCCTGTAAGATAAAAATTCAGACGCCACCAAGCAAGCCGTAGCCAGCATGAAATCTCTAATCCTGACGTAAAGTCTTCGCAGTACGCAGGTACGCAACTGGACAACCGCAGACGGCGAAAAGCCGCCAACAAACCCACTACTTCTACTGCGACCAAATCGGCATCCTACGTGAGATGACCGATAAGGAGGCCAATCTGTTATGGTACGGCGAATACACCGCCTGGGACGTCTGAAAGAGGAAACCAAGGTAACGGATAGCGCTCACCAATCCTTCCGCCTGCAAAACCAGTATTGCGACCTTGAAACGGGACTGCATTACGACTTCTTCAGGTACTACGACCCGAACTGCGGACGATTTATCAATTAGGATCCGATTGGGTTGTTGGGCGGGGAGAATCTTTATTCGTTTGCGCCGAATGCTCAGATTTGGATTAATGTATGGGGATTAACAAGAGTTTATCATTATACAAATAGAGCAGGTTACAACGGTATTATTGGAGAAGGTGTTATCAGAGCTAAAGATCCGGGACGACGGGGAAAAGGCGCAATTAAGGGAAAAGCAAAAGGTGTTTATGTAACGACAATGAATCCGGAACAGTTAGATGCTTCTAAAGCGCGTGGGCAAATGGGATTAACTCAAGAAAAAAGTAAATACTATATTTCATTTGAGGTAGATGATGAAAAAATTAAACGTGTTGATAGGCAAGATGGAATAAAAAGACTGTATATTGAAGAAGATATTCATCTAAGAGATAGCAATGGAAAATTAAAAAGCGATGTACAACATGGTATTTGTGGTAGTACATCAAAAAAAGGAAAGGGAGGAAAATAAAAATGAGTTGGACAGAAGGTGAATTTTATCGTTTTTACACAGACAAAGAAATTAAAAATGTTTATAAAAAAATTACAGACATAGTAGAAAATAAACTAAAATTTAAGTATGAATATACAGAATTTAATGATGAAAAAAATTTATTATTTTATAAGAATAATAAAATGTTAAATTCCCATTTAAAAAAAGGTTACCACTTAAATAAAAACGGAGAAGGTTGTTTTGGTCTTGAAGGAAAAAGAGTTACGATGAATCAGGTGGTTAGTTTATACAAATTTGATGGATTATCCGACTTTGAACCTTACGATATTAATTTAATTTTTGAAAAAGCCTACTATTATTTATTAGTTTTGCCTGAGCCTATTGAAACATCAAAATTTTCAAAAGAAATATTTGATTTATTTTCGGATGCATTAAATAGCAAATAACTTTAAGCAAGCCATAACAAGTAGGTTGGATCAAGACCCAACACAAAGCCTGTAAGGCCATCTCTGAAACATCCGTTCTTTAACAATCCCATTACCAATTGATGCGTTGGTTGATATAGAGGTCATCTGAAAACCAACTTTCAGACGACCTCTACCAAATCGCCTCCCCCGACGGCGGCGCACGGCTGCTGTTTGCCGAAGTCGATTCCGGCTGTGGCATTTACCAACTGGTCGCCCAACTCGACCGCAACGGACGCATTGGGGCGGACGGAAGTGTACGGTTTCGACGAAAACCGCGAACTTATCTACCGCATCGACGCCGACGGACAGTGTAGCGACAGCGAACGTGACAGCTACGGCCACATTACCGTAGAACGCGATCCCCTCGGACGCGAAACTCGCCAGCAAACCCACTACTTCCACTGCGACCAAATCGGCATCCCGAGAGAAATGACCGATGAAGACGGCAACCTCTTGTGGTTTGACAACTACACCGCCTGGGGGCGTCTGAAAAAAGATGAGTGGTTTTATAAGAACGCACATTCCAAGAGATCCTTATAAAAAATTCATCTCAGGGATAACTATAACATCCATCTAATATAAAAAATCGCCTTATATTCTTCTTGTTATTGAGGATATTGATATCTTTAAAACTGGAGTTATTAACCTCTTTAATGACTTACTTGATCCTGATAAAAAGTACCTGATTTATCGTGATTTTATCAAAACATATCGCAATATGACTCCGATTGAAAAAATCGAATTTTTCAAAAAGAGGACCGTCGAGGAAATCGCAGCTAAAAAATAAGCTGTGGTATATATTTAGTGATGAAGCAACGCTATGTGAAAAACACTTTTTAGTTGGATGCTTCCATTTTCTGTATTACGCTTTCTTGACCGCTCAGTACGTCAGTCAACTAAAGCACTACGACCTCTATTGAAACAACTTAGTTCTGTCATCAAACAGAACTTTTTTTCTTGATTAGAATATATATCTAGTATATAATCAATCTATAACGTATAGATCGGAGATATATCATGGCTATAACTTTATCGAAACAATACAATTTTAAACTGAATGAAGCCACTATGGAACAAGCTCGAAAAATTATCAAGGAAAAGGGCATGACAATGACAGATGCTATTTCCTTATTTGTGGAGCAAATAGTCCTGGAGCAAGATTTGCCTATTAAGACGGCCGAAGATCTACATAGAGAACAGTTAATTGAAGAATTACAAGCCCAATCTGAGCGTGCTTTGAGAGAATACGAGGCAGGCGAAGGAACTTCCCTAGACGATATGAGGGTACGTTATGGCTTATAAAGTGATTGCTTCAAAAGAGGTCGAGGAAGCTATCGACAATATACACGACTATATAGCTACGGTACTTCTATCCCCTCAATCCGCCAAAAATACTGTGGCTAAAATCTTAGACAGCTTAAAAAGTTTAGAGATTTTTCCTGAAGCAGGCTTTGACGCTGATGAGAAAATTGGAGTAAAGATTAACAGCAAGTATCCCTCACGAGGAAAAATTATAGACCAATATGTTTTGCTTTACTTCATTGACCAAAACCGAAACACTGTTTTTTTATCTCACCTATTCCACACTAAAAGTGACTACGTCACTTTGTTACAAAAAGACAATAAAAAAAGGCCAAATACTTGAGACAACTTTCTTAAGTTTATAAGCTCCGAAACCTTAATTTTTGGTACCTTTTTGCTACCGTCTTGGTTTAACAATACGGTAAATATATAATATTTTACAGCTATATCCCCTTTAGAAACGTTGATTTAATAAAGATTTAAACACTATAGACTATATCTTTGTAAAATAATATAGTACCTAAGGTTCAGAGAACTTGGGCCGAGTCTAAAGGTATTACTGTTATAAATATGAAAGATGCTCACGCAGAAGAATCTTTAATCAAGTCAGGAAAAGGAATTACAGAAATTGAGGACTCACGTCCTATATGTCTTGATTGTAAAGATTTGATGAATGAAAAAGGTGTTAAAAGTTAAACTCCTAGTTCTAGTAAGAAAAGTAGAAAAAGACGTAACATAGGAAGGTGCTAATATGGAAAAATATGAAGAAAATGTAAAAAAGGAATTGGAAAATTTAACAAATACACAAAGATTACTTTTTGGAGCATGTTGCATCGATAGAATTTTACATTTCATAGCAGGTTTTGATTATTTTTTAGAAGAGAATCATATTAAAAGAATAACTAAGGAGCCATATCTTTCTTTATGTACTGATTGGCTAGATAGTATCTTTTTATATGTTAATATAAATAAAGATATTTCTTCTGATGAAATTGAAAAAACTCTGAATACATTAAATAAAATCATCCCCGATACAGAGGAGTTTCCAGATAACGTAGTTATCTTTACACAAAATTCTATGATAGGGTTATCATATCTATACGAGTTTATAAATAAAAATGAACTAATTTTTATTACGAATTGTAGTGATAAGGTAATTGAAACCATTGATGTTATGTATTACGAAACAGATTATGAACGGCTTGATATACATTATGAAGAAGATTACAAAATACAATTTAATTGTATTGAAATGATTAAAGCAGGGAAAGACATAACTGAATTACGTAAATATAATCAATTAACTAGAGTGAATAACAAGCCATAGCTCGCATGAAGCCTTCAATCTCGAAGTAGGATGTGTGCAGTACGCACATTTTCAGACGACTTCAAACCTTCATCAAGATCGTTTGAGAGATTTGTTTTTTGACAATCTCATTAATAATAAAAACACAGAAACTTCTGGATATAATTTACGAAATCGGCAGTCTGCAAGTTTTGCATATGGGGCAAGTCAAGCTGCTGATATTAAAGAAATGAAAATGTCTGGTTGGGTTACTCCTGCTTCGTTAGCTAAGAAAATTAATAAATTAAATGGTAAATATATTATGAAATCTATTTTAAGTTCAATTTTATCTCTAATAGGATCCTCCTCTTCTAAATTACCTTATGTTTCACATTACTCGTATGATTTTCAACATGGCTGGTTAAATATAATTGTATCAGAATATGATAGTCAAAAAACTTGTGGAAACATAGGTATAAGTAATAATGAGTTACAATATAAGCTTTTTTGTGGGAAAGAAAATGGAAAAGGAATGATTCCGTTAAGTAAAATAAAATTCAAATATGAGAAAGATATTTTTTCTGCTCAAAGTATTATAAGTGGAAAAATATTTTTTTCAGTTAAATGTACACAAGATCAATACAGATATATAGAAAAGTATCTTAAGAAATAAAACGGCAAAAAGACAATTAAATTCTGTACAAATATAGAATTTGTAATAATCTGAAGCAATCCGTAGTCAGTATGAAACCTCCAAGACATAAAGTGTGTGCGTTACGCACGAACCCTTGGCACAGGTACACAACTGGGCCAACGAAGAGGACCATTAATCCAAACATCTCAAGTACAAGCCATATTCAATAAAGTTGGTCAATTAGTTTCAATTTTGGGGGAAATTTAAATGAATAAAAAGTATAAAGTCAGTCCTGAATATATCAGACTTTTTCTTGGACTATTACACGAAGGTATAGATAGCAAACTTGAAGACTTATCAGGTCTAAATTTGGTTAATCGAGATAGCGTAAAGAGATTAGTAAAAGAATATCTGTACCCCGAGTATCAAAATTTTACAATATCAACCCAGTTCAGAATTAAAGAAAGTTTGAGATTTGGATTAAATTTCTGGACAGAAGAACGACTACATAATCAATTTCCTAGTACCGACGCAGCCTTTGAAATACCTAAACAAATGACCGCAAAAGAACTTTATAAGCAAATTTGGGATGATATGTTTAATAATGAAGATATCACTATTTCTGATATAACAAAATATCAGGAATCGAACCAAAATTAGCAATCCGTAGCCCGTACGAAACCTCCAATCCTGACGTAGGGCATGTGCGCGGTTTCCGCTTTTCAGACAGCTTCAGACGGCCTCGAAGAGGAAACTGGATTCGTTTGGGACGGCATCCACCTCTTCCAAGAAGTCTCCTCGGACGGCAGATATACCTATCCCGACAGCTACGAACCCTTGGCACAGGTACACAATCGGACCAACATGGTAATAAAGACTCTTTAAAGAATGCACATAAGAAGGAGAAATTATGTATTTAGATCAAGTAAATTATGAATTAAACAAACAAATCAATGATTTTGTATGTAACTCAAATGATGCTACTACGCCGGAGGAACGCATTGATATTCTCAATCAAGCATGGGAACTTTTACCTAAACCAGCCACTCAATTTGTTGAGCCTACTTCGGCAATCGCCTGTGGTGTTTCAGAAAATTATAAAAAATTAGGTGATTATCAAAAAGCCCTTGAGTGGATGTTAATTGCACTTGAGGCACGAAAAGATGAACCTGCAGCAGGTGTGTTTATATGGACAGGAATCGTTTATTACGAATTGGGTGATATGGAAAATGCTTATAAATATTTTGACCTAACTTATAATGAGCTACGTTACACACCTTTTTCTATGGAAGACAAAAAATATTGGCAATTTTATAAGCAACGTAAAGAAGAATTAAATCCTAAGAAAAAAACCAAAAAGTAAGATTCGATATTTTTAGACGATCTTTTTTGTACCGTACTTAACCGCTGCTACGCCTACGACCCGGATGTAGTATAACTAGAGGGAAATATACTATGAAATATCATATTGAAGATTTAAGAGACCAATTACATAACCATAACTGGATTGTTTTGAAAGAATCAGAAGGAAATGATTTAGATATATCAGAATTTTGGACCATTCGTCATAGATACCAACCAAACAAAACTTGTACTCTAGCTTTTGAAGGAATGGATGACTTGGAAGTTTTACCAATCGAAAAAAGTTATGCATGTTTTTTATCTGAAGAGCCAGCTATATCATTATACTTTTCTAAGAGCATTAAGTTATGGAAGAGAGATTTAAATACATTCATTTTAAATCTGAATTCTTTTATAATTTGCTAATTTTAAATCCTTCAAACTATATAAAGCTAATCAAAATCCAAATAACTGTAAATGTTTCTAGCAAGCGTAGGTTGGGTCAAGACCCAACAAAATATCAAGGTCGTCTGAAAAAGATGAGCGAGTTTACAAGTATGCGCACCAGTCGTTCAGATTGCAAAACATCCTTGTCCACATTGGCATGTAGCTACTGCCAAAATGGATGGAAATCTTAGTCAAAAAAGAAATAATGGGAATGGTACATTTTCTTGGGAGTAATACAAAGATAATGTAACCGTACAACATAGGAAATAATATCATGACAACTTTAGAAAATAAGATCTTTACTTTAAAACAGAATCATTTAATGAAAAAAATGAAAGAAATTCATTTTTTAAATAATTTAATTTCAGATTCTGAAAAAATTATTCCATATCCACTCTCATGTGAAATAATAAATCGTACTTTTACCCCCTATAGAAATATAGAATTATCAAAGGAAAATTTTAGTTTATCGATAAAAAATGAAATATTAAATTTTTTTACACCAGAGGAAAATGACATTGCTTATGTATACTTTTATGGAGGAATAAATGATTCGGCTGAAATACCAATAGAAGTATTCCCCTTGTTTATTATCAAAATAAAAAATATTAGCAATTGGCTAGAATTAATAAACAAACCTAATTTTTATTGTTTAAAATTATTTAGTCATAAAATAGATAAAGTTATCGATATATCTCTACTCGACAATGAGGAAGATGTGTTATCTATTTCTATTGGAGTGAACGCTTAACTATTTTAAAAATAAATAAACTATTCCAGCAGAAGCAATTCTTTGCTTTGTATAACTTAAAGGAGTTTACCATGAAAGAATTATTAGAAAAACTTGAAAATAATAGTTTTATTTATAAGGTCAGAATGGATCTTGAATTCGATGTAAAGGACTATCAAGAATTATTAAAAATTTTAAATGAAATAAAGCATTATACTCATAATCATAATCTAATTGAAAAAAGACTAGCATCTATTTTATATGAAATACCGAAATTAACACATATTTGGTATCTCAATTTAAAAGATGACCCAAATAAAAATGAATCTTCTATTGTTAATCAACTTGAAGATGCATGGATAGAGTTAGATGCAATAATTGGAGAGGAAATTCTTGGTCAAGGACAATAAACTCCTCTTAACAAACATAGATCATGGCTTAAACTTAACAAACAGTAGTCGTAGGTTAGGTCGAGTTCCACCAAATATCAAGAGTATCTGAAATCAATTTTCAGACGACCTCTTCCCTATGCTCTCCTCACTTGCTTCAACTATACCGGCTGGGGTCTTCTGAAATATTTATTCCGTAACGATCTAAGCCAAAACAGCCTATGAATACGGCTAGGACGGTCATGCTCAAAAAATACAAGAACGTAAAAACAGATTAAACAATAAAAAAAGGAACATAAAGAAAATTGCGTTACGTGTAATAAATAAGATCAAGAAATTAAATTTATCAACTTACAACTATAGGTATTATTAATGGAAAAAGAATTGTTATGTATTTTAAAAAAATATGAAACGCATCCTGATTTCTTGGGTGACACTATTAAAGATATAAATCAAGTAGGAGGTATGGATGATACAGTTTTACATATTGCAGCTAGAAATAATTCTTTAAATGATGCTCTTGTATTTCTTCAAAATGGGGCATTGATCGATCTTAAAGGAGACTTAGGATATACTCCCCTACATTATGCATGCATGTTTGGAAATATAGAAATGGTGAAATTACTCCTTGATTATGGATCTGATAAAAATATACAAAATGAATTTGGAGAAAATGCCGTTAGAATTGCAATTAACTCATCCAGCGAAAATAAAGAGAAGATAGTAAAACTATTAAATGATTTTTAAAAACGTAAATAAAAAATAGATAATAAATCAATCAAATGGTGCCCTATCTTAAAATGGAGAAAGTAAGACATGAAAAAAAACAGTCTAATTTTATTAATTAAAAATCAAATGTCAGATAAACAAAAAAATGAAAATGCCTTACATTTAAATACACTTTTACTAAGCTCGATAGAAAATCCTAGTATAGATAATGATTGTTTCATAGAATTATTTAGCTATTATTCTAACATATCCCAAGGAGAAGTAAGTGAACTATTTGATTTACTGCAATCTTTAACCCAAGATGAAATCAATATAATTTATGATTTTTTAGAATATATTTTAAAGTTTGTCAAAGACTTAGGAGTATATTGTGAATTTGAAAAATTTCTTACGGAGGTAAAATATATACAAGAACGAAATTATCTAGAGGAAAAAATTAGGACTACTTTTCCAATTTTCAAAGTTGATAAAAATAACATCATAAGTTTTGATGATAGTGATAACTCTTATATATTTTCTATAATGCAACTATCTACTAAAACTTGGATTGAGATAACATACGATGATTTTCTCTCAATACTTGAATCACTAGAGTGGCAAGCCTTTACTAATAAGGCTTTATTATATTTTACTCCTTGCTGTTTAAAATATATTTTTTCTAATTTGTCTAAATTTTATTTATATGGTTACGTTGTTGAATTTTTATATGTTGCTCTAAGAAACAAAAGTACGATTTTTAACACTACTCAAATCAACTTAATCATTGATTTTTTAAAATTAATCCAAAATTTTAACCAGGAAATTAGTGTCGAAACACAAAAAAAAATAACAAGTACTATTCAACTTTATTTATAACTTCTCGGCCTTTAAGGGTGCGGTGGGTAGCGACCGGCCGGTCAATCCGGTACATGGTTTGAAATTTTTGGAGGGTGAAACCGACTTTGCTTTTGAAGGCATTTTGCCATAAGATTCAAAAACTTGCAGTTTTTGCTGTGGTTTTGGCAACTATACCGTCTGGGGTCGTCTAGAAGAGGAAACCAAGGTAACCGATAGCGCATACCAAGCCTTCCGCCTGCAAAACCAGTATTGCGACCGTGAAACGGGGCTGCATTACAATCTGATGCGCTATTACGATCCTGAGGCCGGGCGGTTTGTGAACCAGGATCCGATTAGATTAATTGGTGGAGATAATCTATATCAGTTTGCGCCTAATGCGGCTATGTGGCTTGACCCTTGGGGGTTAGCAAAATTTGGCTCTGGGAAAGGTACATGCAATTGTTAGTCATTTTGATAGTAAGGGTAATCTTGTGGGGCAGCCACGTTCCTATCAAAGTGGAGGTATGACTCCAGAGGAAAAGGCATTAGGTTTTCCTAGATCAACTTTGGCCACTCATACAGAAAATAGAGCGATGCGAGATTTAACACCGGACTTGAAGCCTGGAGATACAGTGAGAATTAAAGGAGAGTACCCAGCATGTCCTAGTTGTAAAGGGGCTATGAATAGAGCACATGAAAAAACAGGGGCCAGGATAATTTATGAAGTTCCAGGGACTGAACCATGGGAAGCAGGAAAAAGTAAAAAAGAACTCGTAAAGCACCTCTCCCAGCTGGAAAAAAACGACAAACACCTCCACCTGGAAAATGTTAAGAAACAATATGATAAGGAATTTTTTATGGAAATTATTTCAAGAAATACATATTACAAAATAGAAGATGATATTCTTACCATTGCATTTGCAGATAGTGAAAAGCCTAATCCTGACAATTACTTAATTTTGCAAAGAGAAGTTGATGACTTAGAATACTATTATTATGAAATTAATAGTCAACAATATTCAGGGGTAGGTGGTTTCAAAAAGGTAGAAATTTATTCCGATAAATTAGTTATTTATTTTCAAGAAAACCAAAAAATTTATCAAAATAGTATTAAAAATCTAATTATTACATATCAACCTGATAAAAAATTAAATGAATATATTGAGTATATTTTTGGAGAATCTGATTGTGAAGTTGTAATTTACTAAATTTAAAAAATAACGACGGTAAGGCTACAATATCTAAAAAACAATAATAAAAGGATTAGAAAAATATTGAAGGAAATATCTTTCTATCAAGCAAAAAAATTATGGAGTATACTTTTATGTTCAAATCAAAATTATTTCCCGAGGTTTTTTTTAATATATGTATTAAGCGTAAAGTAGAAATTAAAAAGTTAGATAAACTTCCTAAACTGGATAATAACTATTTGTTATTTATTACTAATTATCAGGAGGTAGAGATAATACCTGATATTTCTCTTTTTAATTATGAAGAGGCTTTAAATGAAAATAGATACTTAGAGTGTAATTATCCCGAAATATCAAGGTGTTTTTGGAGTATTGGACAAGCAGGACAGGGAGATGGATGGTTTCTAAATAAAATAGATAATACCATTTTTCATTATAATCATGATACTGGAGAATATACCAAATCTGGATTTACAAATTTAGGGATAGGTTTCTCACAATTTATCCAATTGGCTTTGTTATACAGAGATTTAGAGCACCTATTAGATGAAGGAGAGACACTTACGGATAATATAAAAACTGAGTTTATATATTCAGTAAATAGTATAAGTAATAATTTGTTTAATGTTTATCCATTTAAGTATTTTTAATTGAAATATTCAATAAATTTATTAAACAAACCGTAGCCCCGCACAAAACCTTCAGTTCTGACATAGGGTGTGTGCGGTATGCACGCACACGGGTTCTGCTTTTCAGACGACCCCATCCCCACAGTTCAGAAAAAGATACAGATAACGTAGAAATGAATCAGCCAATCGGCTATGACAGAGATACAGGAGCAATTCTTACAAAAGTCAAAATTATTGTAATGAACGGCACCAATAAAATTATTACAGGAGACCCATCATGATAAGTACTGATTATTTTTGGTTTAGAGAGTGCCCCATATGAGATAGGCAGGGGAGATTAATTATAAAAAAAAATATTGACTCTAATAAATTATTTCTCTGTTGCGATGAATGTATGAGTTGCTGGGAAAATGAGGATGACTTAACTCAACAAAGAAAGAAATTTATGGAATATTCTATTAAGTCAAAGATAGCGAATGCTTCAGAAGACGATATTAGTAATTTTCATTGGGAAAAATATAAACTACACAAGTGTTCTGACACATTCATCTAATTTTATTAACTGTAGTTAGATCGAGGTCCAAAAAAACCGCAAGGTATTCTGAAAGAGGAAACCAAGGTAACGGATAGCGCATACCAACCCTTCCGCTTACAGAACCAGTATTGCGACTGCGAAACGGGCTGCATTACAACTTCTTCAGGTATTACGAGCCTGAGGCAGGTGATTTGTGAATCATGATCCGATTGGGTTGTTGGGTGGAGAGAATCTTTACTTTTTGCACCTAATGTTCAAGGATCGGTTGACCCATTGGGATTAGCAAAAAATAGATGGGCTTACTATTCACTACATGGCAATATTTGATAAAGCTGGAAAAATGAAGAATGTAACTGACTTCAAATTCAAATAAGAGGATTATATGAATAAATTTATTTATAAAAAAGATCAAAATTATACTGACCACTGGGAATTTTGCAATCAAAATAAATATCCATTTATTACAATTAATAATATTGATAATGGTTTTAGTGAGCTATTTTTTGACATAACAAATATAAGTAATAAATTAGAAGATATTTCTAATTCTATAAAAGAAATATCTTCTTGCTATAATAATTTTTTTCTAGTTCCTAGCTACATATTAGAAAGATATGAATCTCAATATTATTACTTTAAATTTCCCGTTATAAATACCCACGCAGAACTTATTGCGAACCAGTTATTTGATTATTTACTTGAAAACATAAGTTAAAGCCTACTGTTACGAAAGAAGATCAACCATTTTACTAAGCCAAAGCGAGCGAATTAGATTAAGATCTAATAAACAAGTCATAGCTCGTATAGAGAGATTCTCCTAAAACACACAGTTAGCTTCATAAAACAAATCGCCGCACTTAACGACCTGACGCAGACCTAGATAGGTAAGAACACAGTGGCATCAGCTTAGGCCGTCAACCGCAGCTATGCCTACGACAAAGCAGGCAACCTGACCCACAGTACCGACCAACGGACGGGAACGACCCGGTTAGAATACGACAAACTGGGCCGGATTACCCAAGTGGGTAATGAAGTGTTCGCCTTCGACCCCGCGCACAATATCCTGTCAGATCACAATAGCCCTACCGTCCCCGACAACCGCCTAAAAACCTACAACGGCAGCAGCTATTACTACGACTACTTCGGCAACCTCATCCACCGCGAACTGGCCTGCAACCAGATATCGCCTATCGTGAAGATGCTCGACTAGAATAGAAAAAACATCCTGCAAGAATTCGGCTCTATAATTTCTGTAGTGGGTAAAACCACCATAGGAATTATAGAGCCTATTTTGTTGCAGAAAAAAATCCTATAAGACCTATAATGAAAAGTGACCAAACCATCATTAGAAAGAATCTTATGGAACAATTAAATTTTTTCACAATCTTACTCGGAATTAAAGACAAGAACATCATAATCTTGGATTATCTAGATTCTAAAACACATAAAGAAATTAACGCTAAGCTAGATTATCCTTCCCCTAAGTGTCCACATTGCCTAGGGCAAATAACTAAATATGACTTCCAAAAAGAATCCAAAATTCCCTATCTAGAGTGTGCAGGCTATAAGACACTCATTCGATTGAGAAAACGTCGTTTTTGTTGTGAAATCTGCGGGAAAATGGCTGTCGCAGAGAGTTACTTAGTCAAAAAGAAGCACCAAATATCAACGGTCGTCAACCAGAAAATCACTCAAAAATTTATTGAGAAAGTCCCTATGACAGCTATCGCAGAAAGTCTATCTGTCTCTACTTCGACAGTCATTCGCAAATTGAAAGAATTCAAATTCATGACAGATTTATCTTTCCTTCCAACTCACATGTCTTGGGATGAGTACAGCTTCAAGAAAGGGTTGATGAACTTCATTGCACAGAATTTTGATTCCAGAAAGATCGTAGCTATCTTGGATGGGCGGACTCAAGTGACTATTCGTAATCATTTCCTTCGCTATTCTAGACTGGTGAGAAATCGCGTGAAAGTCATTACCATGGATATGTTTAGCCCCTACTACGATATTGCCAGAAAACTTCGCTTTCGAATTTCTAGACTCAGGCTGAAACAGTCTCCCAGACTATTTCACTCCCTAATACTAAAATCGTTCTGGATCGTTTTCACATTGTCCAACATCTCAGTCGAGCTATGAACCGTCTTCGCATCCAAATCATGAATCAGTTTGATCAGAAATCGCACGAATATAAGGTACTGAAACGTTGCTGGAAACTCAGCGATAAACGTTTTTATCGCCCAACTTTTCGATCACACTTGACTGATAAAGAGATTCTCTAAAAACTCCTTGTATACTCTAAAGAACTTAGAGAGCACTATGAAATCTATCAACTCTTACTCTTCCATTTCCAAGAGAAATAAACAGAGCATTTTTTGAACTGATTGAAGATACTATTTCTTGTGTAAATACTATTTTTCAAACTGTTTTTAAGACTTTTTTGAAAGATATGGACAAGATCATGAACGCATTGGAACTGCCCTACTCAAACGCGAAACTAAAGGCTACGAATAAACTCATTAAGGTCATCAAGCGCAATGCTTTTGGCTTCCGGAACTTTGAAAACTTCAAAACTAGAATCCTTATCGCTTTGAACATTAAAAGGGAGAGAATCAAGCTGATCCTCTCCAGGTTGTAACTTTTCATCAACCCACTACAGTTGATAAAGAGTCTAAAAAACTATGAAATATTATTTTTTATCTAGAAGATGATACTTTGTGAAATAATCCTTCAAAGAAATATCCTTTTCCTGGACTATTTGGATTAGCTTTAAAGTACAAATAATTAATTTCTCCTTCTGAAGGTACTTCAGCGTATATCTGCAGTCTTATCTCTCCATTTGTCGTGATTCGATCAACATAAAGTATATTGTCTTTACCAGTAGTACTATCTGAACTACTTTCTTCGCTGTACATAACTTTATGATCTGATTGCAAAACTATTGTCTGATCTTCGTCGTCTGAAATATAGGTTCCTGGAATCGAATCTTCATTACCCATCCAGATAGCAATATAACAAATACCATAGTTAAGATTTTTTAAATTTAATTTCTTAATTTCAAAATTATTTCATCTCCTAAATAATTATATTACAATAACACTATTTATTTTCAACTAAATTAACACTGGGATTATTTTCAACACTTAAATCATTAATTTCTTTTAGGGCTCTATTAATAATAATAAAAATTATAATCCATGCTAATATTCCCAAGGCTATGTATTGAAGGAATAATGTTGAAATAATATCTGTATCCCAAGCCCCATGCAGTATAATTACCAGAATTAGGAATCTTAAGCTTTCTCCCGTAAATATAGAACTCCAAGTAAATTCTTGTTGCTTTTTCAAAACCATCATTATTCCTGCACCGGATATCGCTGCCCAAGCTACATGACCACCAAAGGCCAATAAACCTCTTAAAATAGCATTTGTCACAGCATTTTGGGGATTCATATTAAATACATAGATTAATTGATCTTCCATTTGAAATGGTAATAATGATGAATTAAAAATATAACCTGCTGTTTCAAATACTGCAAATCCAGCTCCTACTGCTCCTCCAATCAATAAACCATTAAAAATATATCGCTTATATTTAAATTTACTAATAAAATAACCTGTTGCTAATATTTTCGCAAGTTCTTCGATCAATCCAGTCATCATAGATGGGACCAACTCTCCAGCACCACTTGGAAAAATTGTAGTTAAAACGTGCGTTATTACTAAAGACAATATCCCACCAATAAAAAATATTTCAAAAACTGTCATGATATCAATATTTCTAGGTGAGTTACATTCAAAATAGAAAAACAGTACTGGCATAGCTCCCGTAAGGGCGGCAACAAACATTAATCCTGGAAAAGCAATTCTATTAAACCATGTAACATATATAAAATATAACATAAAACTTGATACCAAGAGTAACAAAAATACTCTAGCAAAATACCATGGTTTAGGCCATTCTTTTGAAATGTTTTCAGGTAGGGGTGTAGTTGTTTTTGAACCACAAGCAAAAATATTTTCCGCCTCTTCACGTGTATGTTTTTTAAAAACTTGACTAAATAAGTCCCTCATTTTTAACTCAACAACACCCTCACCACCGGTAAAACTGTTAATTCTATCTGCAATAGAACCAGCAATATTACTAGCAGTATTTATCATCCCTGTTCCGTCCATTTTCGTACCACAGTTAGGACAAAATATTGAATCATTTTCATTTTTACAATTACATTTTGGACAGACCGTATATGTTGAATTTGAAACTGTGCTGTTTGCTTCTTCTAAATTATTGACTTTATTAATTGATTCAATATGTATTGAGAATTCACCTTTTTCTTTTGCTTCTTGAAACTCTTGAGCAGTTGGAATTCTACCATTTACTGCTTCGAAAAATTCAACCCATTCCTCTTTTGTCATTATGAACCTCCCATTCCTCTATTTTAATTTTTTTTTTGCTACTAAACCAAATCCTGCTAGTATAACTCCTAAACTGAGTATCATTAGATTTTCTTCTGAGCCAGTTATTGGAAGTGTCGGAATTACCTCATATTTAGATTTTGACCCTTGATAAATATAACTACTTTTTGAAACATCATTTATCGTTCTATGGATTACTTTTTGATTAATATTATAACGAGTGTATTCATCAGTAGGAGTATGGCATGAAAAAGTTTGATGGTTTAATTTGTGCCTTCTGATATGCAAGTAAAACAGCCTCATACTGAGCTTTGGCATCCAATTGGTTTTGGAGGAGAGTGTTTAGTTTTGCTTGTTCTGCTTCAAGAGTTTGAAGAGCTAGGCGGTGTGCCTCAAGAGCTTTTTCGTACTCTTCTTTTGTGACTTCGTAGTTCTCAGAAGCGTGGATTAGGCTATCAAGGAGAGTTTCCATCTCTTTGATGCTGTCTTCGATTTTAGCAATCTCTGCACGAACTGCCTCTTCTTGAGCTTTCAAGTCGTCTAATTGAGCTTGGATAGTTACTAGAACTTCTTCCTCTTGGGCTTGTTTTGCTTTGAGTCCTTGAAGGACAAGCTCTTCTTGTGCAAGTTCAGCTTGTGCTTGTGCCAAAGCTTCTTGTTTAGTCTTGACATCAGCAGTTAGGTTGGCAACGGCTACTTTAGCATCTGCCAATCGTTTTTCAGCAAGTTTTTCAGCTTCAAGAGCCTCTTGGTAAGCTTTTTGAGCATCAGGAGTTAAGTCCTTGGTTGCTTCTAGTTTCGCAATCACTTTACGAGTAGCTGTAAGCTCATCATCAGCTTTCTTATAAGTAGCTTGTGCCACTTCAAGTTCAGCTTGTGTTGTTTTAACAAGACCTTCAGCATCTTTCAAAGCTTGAACGGCATCTGCCAAGGCTTGGCGTTTTTCTTGCAAGCTTGCGTTTAGGTTAGCAACCGCTGTTTCCGCATTTTCCAAGCGAGTTTGAGAAGCCTTGTAGGCTAAATCTGCTTGGTCAAATGTAGCTTGAGCTTCAGGTGTCAAATCCTTAATTGCAAGGAGTGAATCAAGACCTTTTTTGATGTTTGTAAGCGTGCTTGTCGCTTTAGCATGTGCTGTTTCTGCATCAGCTTTCTTAGTTTGTGCAGTAGTGTTAGCTTTCTCAGCTTCTTCAAGTGCTTGGATGGCATCTGCCAAGGCTTGACGTTTCACTGCAAGGTCAGCGTTTAGGTTATTAACGGCTGTTTCTGCATTTTCAAAACGAGTCTTAGATGTGTTGTAAGCTAGTTCTGCTTGGTCAAATGTAGCTTGAGCTTCAGGTGTTAACTCTTTAATAGCATTTACTTTATAAAGAGCATCTTTTGCGGCATCAAGTGCTTTAGAAGCATTATTCTTAGTAGAAGTTGCTTTTGTAAGATTAGCCTGCGCAGTCTTGTCAGCTTTTTCGGCTTGGCTTAATTCTGATTTGGCAGTAGCGAGCTTATTGCTATTTGTAGCGATCTCGTTGTTAAGGTCAGCCAAAGCTTTCTCAGCAGTTGCAAGTCGTGTTTCAGCAGTTTTGTGTTCTGCTTTTGCAGTATTAAACTTAGCTTGAGCTTCAGGTGTCAAGTCCTTAATCGCTTGTGTACGCTTGATGGCATTCTTAATGTTGTCTAGTTTATCAACAACCTTATCATGTGCAGTAGTTGCCTCGCTAAGTGCCTTTTGAGCAACTGTATTTGCGATAGTTGCCTTAGACAAGACATCTTTTGCCTGTTCGTGAGTGGCACGTTTAGCTTTAATCTCTTTTGTGAGGTTTGTATAAGCAGTGCTTGCGTTTGTGTTGCGCAATTGTGCTTTACTCAATTCTGCCTTAGCAGTCTCAAGAACACGCTCGGCTTTAGGTGTCAAGTCTTGCGTGTTAAGTAAGGTGTTAAGACGATTTGTAGTTGTTGCAAGATTAGATCTTGCAGTTTCATCTGCACTTTTTGCGGAAGTCAAACGACTTTGAGCATTGTTGTTTGTCGCAATGGTAGAAGCTTGAGTTTTCTTAGCTTGCGCCAAGTCTTTTTCCATCTTGCTGGTGTCAAATGGAGTTGGGAGTGGTTTTGCAATACCCTTGTCGTAGTAATCGTCAATGTATACAGAAGTGCGTTCTCCAGTTGAATAGTTAAGAGTTGTTTCTATATGAGCATTTTGACCAGCAAATTGGATAAAATGAGTGCGCCCAACCTTATCTTTAGTATAACTAATATTTCCACCAACTGCACTTGGATAGGTTGGTTTGACACGCCCAACCATACCCTTCATGTGTCCAAAATTAGCATGAATATCATTGGTCATGAAGTCAATAACAGAATCGTAAACTTCACGATAGAGTTGAGACATGGTAGCTTTACGAGTAGTTCTAACATCACCACCACCTAAGTCGTGTGATGTCGCCAAAATCCATGCGTAATTCATTACCTCGCCATTCCATTTGACCTCATCAACACCATCATTATTAAGTGCCGTGCGGCTATGTCCACTGTCATAAGGTTTATTTTCATTAGCGTAATTCTTGGCAATGTTTTTAATCCCTTGAACAGACTCATTGGTGACGATAAAGTTATGTGTTCCCCAGATTTGGTCTTGGAGGTTATTTGCCATGAGTACATAGTAATGGCTCAAAGCTTTAATTTGTTCGTCAGTGATGTTATCCAAATCTACTAGAGTATCATCAATTGGAAGAACAATGTTATTATTATCCCAACCAGTAAAGATGTTTTTCTTAGTTTCTGGATTCCAAACAAATTGTGGTTTCCCAAAATCATACTTCCCACCCTTGTACCATGCTTGAATAGCATTGTTCAAAGCGTGTTTGTTTTCCTCACTATCATCATTCAAGTAGGTCTTGTAAGCCGCAATGACATTTTGTGGCAATTGAGGAATGGTCAAGTTTTTAATAGCAGAGATTTGTTTTTCAAGAGTTTCAACAGCTTTATCTGCTTCTTTTTTTGCATTCTCAACATCCTTAGCGACAGATGTTGCCTCAGACAATTCTTGAGCAGTTGCACTTTTAGTAGCTTCTTGTTGACTTTTTAGAGTCTTCAAGTCTTGGATGCTAGAGCGTTTTTGAGCATCTGTGTTTTTAGCATCCTCTAACTTACGTTCCGCATTGTCTTTAAGAGACTCCTTAGTTGCTAAGTCAGACTTGGCATTGTCACGTTCTTCTGTAACACCTGGCAAACGATTTTCAGATGAAGCAAGACTGTCTTTCGCTTCTTGTTCGTTTTGAGTTGCTTCTGTAAGTTTTTTCGAAGCTAGATTTGCTCCACCTTGAGCCTTAGTCAAAGCTTTTGCAGTTTTAGCTTCTTCAGCCTCAGCCTGAGTTTTAGCTTTATCTAACAAAGCAAGTTGTTCTGCTTTTTTAGCATCCGCACTCTTTGCATCATTCAAGTTCTTTGTAACACTTGTAAGGGTAGCTTCTTTTTTAGCTAAATCAGACTTAGCATTGTCACGCTCATTTGTAATGCCAGCAACTTTCCCTTTAGAAGCATCCAAGGTTGATTGAGCTGTTTGTTCCGCTTTTTTCTTCTTCTTCAAGTCGTCAGAAGCTTTGTTTGCGGCAGTTTGAGCGTTGAGTAAATCACCTTCTGCTTGCTTCAAAGTTGCAGTAGCTTGGTTCAAAGCATTTGTAGCTTGTACCAATTGTTCAGCTTTCTTAGCATCTGCACCTTTCGCATTTTTCAAAACTTCAGTCGCGTTTTTAAGACTTGCTTCTTTAGTAGCCAAATCATTCTTCGCACTGTCACGTTCGTTAAGTATAGCTGTTGTGCTAGTTCCATTGAGAACAGATTGAGCATTGTCCTTGTTTTGTTTGGCAACAACAAGGGCTGATGCAGTTTCATTTGCTTTATCAGTTGTATCTTGAAGTTTTTTAGCAGTAGAAGCGTTTGTCTTTTCGGCATCTACCTTTCCTTCTTCCAACTTAGCAATATCCCCAGCCTTTTTAGCATCCATCTTCTTGGCATCTTCCAATTTCTTAGACGCATCTGCAAGACTTGCTTCTTTAGTAGCTAGGTCAGCTTTAGCATTTTTACGTTCATTCAGGATAGCTGTTGTCCCAGTTCCGTCTAAAACAGCTTGGGCATTGTCTTTATTTTTTTGAGCAACAGTTAAAGCTAAAGAAGCTTCATTGTGAGCCTGCGTTGCGTTTGAAAGAGCATCAGTTGCTTGGTCAAAAGTATTTTTTTGCCCTACTTCACGTTCTTTTTCATCACTCAACTTGCGGGCTTTTGTAGCATCTGCGTTTTGTGATTGTTCAAAAGCTTTCTTGGCATCTTTCACAATAGCTTTTTTAGCTTCTGAATCTTTCTTAGCGTCTTTTTCTTCTTTGAGAACTTGTTCAGCCCCAGTTCCATTTAGAACATCTTGAGCGTTCTGAACTTTCTTTTTTGCATCAGCAACTTTTCCAGCTTGTTTTTGAGTCGCATCCATATCTTCTTTAACAACAGTTTCTTGTGCTTCTTTTTTCTTTTGCACTTGATTTTGTTGTTCTTTCAAAGAATCAATTTTTTCTGTTTGCGTAGTTACTTCTTTCTTAGAAGTATCAATCCCATTTTTTGTCTCTTCGATTGCTTGAGGTGTTGCAGAAGCTTTCTTCTGTTCAGCTTGTTCAAGCGCTTGTTTAGCGTTGCTTTCTACCTCACCAGTTGTAGCTTCCTGCTCTTTAGCCTTTTCAACAACAGGAGTTTGATCCTCAACAGCTTGGTCAGCTTGATTTTTAATTTCTTCTGCTTCTTTAACAATCTCTTCAGTTGGAGCTTTTATCACAAGAGCAGTTCCATTTGAAACCTCAACACCCTCAACTTGGGTGATGGCTGTGGTAGGTGAAGTTTGTACGTGTTTTTCTTCAGCTACTGTATTGTCTGTCGATTTCACATCAACTTGTTCATCTGCTTTTACAGATAACGTTGAGAAACTTGTTAATGCAACTCCTGCCGCTAAAGCAAGAGTTATTTTTTTATTCTTTTTGCTTTTTCTTGATTTCATTTTTTCCCACATAAATTTGAAGCGTATCTGCTCCAAATCCAAGTCCTTTACATAATATTACAAACGCTCTCATTATACCATCTTTATTTACTATTGTAAATTAGATTCCCTTTTTCTAATACTATTGTTTATATAAAAATCAACAAAAAATATATACAATAATTAAAAGGAGAATTTTTAAATGAAGATTGGAGAATTAGTCAGAGAATATCGACTAAGTAAAAAGCTAACTCAGCAAGAGCTGGCTGAAAAAAGTGATCTTAGCTTACCTTTTATTAATCTAATTGAAAACAATAGAAGAAACTTATCTGTCGATACTCTACTAAAAATTTTATCTGCCATGGAAATAGATCCTTCTGATTTTTTTAGACCTCTTTCTGAAACCTCAGATGATAATCTTCAACTTTTAATTGAAAAAATTCAACTCAATAAAAATCGTACTGAAATTATTGAACTTTTTCTCAACATACTAAGTCTAAATGAAAAATAAAAAAGTAGGTAAGTACCTACGTTTTTCTTCAAAACCTTGTCACTACAAGTTTTTTAAAGATTCTGGGACAATAGTCCTTTCGCTCCAAAAATGATGATGGAGCAAAATATTATTGAAAATACAACAAAAAGATAAACGTCAAAAATGATGTTTGTCTACATTCAAAAAACTCATCTCAATAAAGATGAGTTTTTTGTTTATATCAAACCTTCTAACAAGCCACGCATAAAGTTTTCAGAATTGAATTCACCGATGTCATCGATTTTTTCACCAAAACCGATTAATTTCACTGGGATATCCAATTCTTCTCGAATTGCAAGAACCACTCCTCCTCGAGCTGTTCCATCAATCTTAGTGAGGACGATACCAGTAATAGGCGTGATCTTAGAGAATTCCTTGGCTTGGACCAGGGCATTTTGTCCTGTAGACGCATCCAAGGCCAAGAAGGTTTCATGAGGGGCTGTAGGATCCACGCGCTTGATAATGCGACCAATTTTTTCTAATTCAGCCATCAGATTGTCTTTATTCTGAAGGCGACCAGCCGTATCAATCATCAAAACATCGACTTGTTCTGCCACTGCTCGTTCCATCCCATCAAAGACCACACTTGCAGGATCTGATTTTTCAGGACCTGTGACAACGGGCACATCCACACGGCGTCCCCATTCAGCCAACTGAGCAACAGCTCCTGCTCGGAAAGTATCTGCTGCGACTAGCATCACTTTTTTCCCTTCCTTCTTGTACTTATGAGCTAGTTTTCCGATAGAAGTGGTTTTCCCAACGCCATTCACTCCGACGAAGAGCATGACGGTCAAGCCGTCCTTAAAGTTGATTTGCTCATTGTATTGGCCATCTTTTTCATAGAGATCCACCAATTTTTCAATAATCACGCGACGCAAGGCATCCGGCTTCTTGGCATTTTCCAAGCGTGCTTCATAGCGGAGCTCTTCCGTCAGATTCGAAGCGACTTGGACTCCGACGTCACTCATGATCAAGAGTTCTTCTAAGTCTTCAAAGAATTCTTCATCTACAGAACGGAAGTTAGCAAAGAATGCATTTAGGGCAGCACCAAAGCCAGTCCGAGTTTTCTTCAAGCTTCGATTGTATTTTTCTTGAACCGTTTCTGTTGGTTGAGCAATCTCTGGCTCACTTGTCGTTTCTTCTACTACAGGCTCTTCTTCAACCTCTTCTGAAATTTCAAGTTCGCTAGCAGCTTCCTCTACTGGGAATTCTGCTTCAAGCTCTTCTGTATCTTCTTCTGAACTTTCAATAGTTGCTTCTTCAATTACTTCCTCGGGTTCTTTGGAAAGAATTGAAGTCTCATCTTCTGTTTCATTTTTTACAAGAACTTCTTCTTCAAGGACTTCTTGGACAAGATCTGATGAAGAATTCAGAGGCTCTTCATCAAGACTCTCTTCTTGTAAAGTTTCTACTTCTATAGTCTGTTCTTCAGGATCAGGGGCAAGTTCGGTTACTTCCTCAGGAGTGGTATCCTGCTTCACTTGAGAAGGGTACTCTTCCTCGATAGCTGTTTCCTGATTTACAGGCACTTCTGAAGGAATTTCTTCTTCAATAGATGCTGTCGACTCCTGCGATGATCGCGCTGATTCGGTAGCCATCCGCTCTTTCAATTCCGCATAGTAGGCTTCCATTGCCGAGATCTTAGCTTCATCACTTTGTGAAGCCTTTTGTGATACCGGCTCAGCTGGCGAACTTGCTTCTTTCTCGCTTCCCCCAAGCTCTTCTGTAAGTTCTTGGGCTTGTGGTTTTGTTTCTTCTTTTCTTCCAAATAGTCGGTCAAATAATCCCATTATTGACCCTCCTTCAATACATATTCTTCAATCGCTCTTCCGACTGCATCTTCATCATTGGTGTAGTCCGAGACTAGAGTAGCAATCTCCTTCACCTCATCCACCGCATTGGCCATGGCGATTCCTAGTCCTGCCCATTTTAACATGCTGGCATCGTTGGCTTCATCTCCACAGGCCATGACTTGGCTAGCATCGATTCCTAAATACTCCACCAAAGCTTCCAAGCCTCGATCCTTTTGAACGCCTTTGGGGCACCATTCCAAGAGCATGTCTCTGGATTTAAAAATCTCAAAACGCTCCCTTAATTCAGGAGAAATCTTTGGAATAGCGCCATCCAAATAGTCCTGTTGAAAGGCCGTCACACACTTATTGTAGGAAATCTGACTGGACAAATCTTCAATAGAAACGGGAATAAAATTCAAGTAAGGGTTATAGAGAGGGTAAAGAGATTCTTGATCAGATACCAGTGTATAAACATCCCCTTCGCTGATGGCATCTAGGGGCAAACCAAGGGCCTCTGTCTCCTCATAAATGCGGACGACATCATCTCGAGAGAAAACTGTCTTCGCAATGATCTCCCCTGTATTCTTTTGTACCAAGCCACCATTAAAAGTAATGGTGTATTCATCTGACAAGCCGACAGTCCCAATCTCTTGAAGCAGAAAATCCATAGCCTTGAGGGGACGACCCGTCGTCAAAACTACCTTGACCCCTTTTTCTTGAGCTGCACGAATGGCAGCTAAATTCCGAGGGGAGATTTTCTTCTCTGAGTTTAAGAGAGTACCGTCCAAGTCTAGTGCGATAACCTTAATCTGACTCATAATTCTTCCTCCATATAGCGAAGGACCGATCCTGTCGAATGGTGGGGCAATACGGTTTCAGCCAATTCCAAAATCAATGGACGGGCATTTTCTGGTGCAATTGGATGGCCAACAACCTGCATCATATGAAGATCATTGAGATTATCACCAAATGCTAGGACTTGATCTGAGCTTATGCCTAATTGATCCATTAGGGCTTGGATGGCGACCCCCTTGTCCACATAATCCAAGACAATATCAATGCACTCATAACCAGTGGTCATAGCCTTAACACCCTCAACATTTTGGGTAACCCAGGCTTCCCCTTCCGCTAATACTTCTTGGTCAAAATTGGTGGTCATCTTAAAGACAAGATCATCAATTTCTGAAAAATCAGACACCATTTGAATATTTTCATTGTAGTTTTGCGAAGCAGCTAGATAGTCTGGATCAACGGTCTTTAAAACATAGCTCCCGAGTTTTCCCGTTAACAAGCACTTATTTTTATCGAAATAAGGACTTTCTTGTAACTTGTCAAACATGGCTTGGTAAAATTCAGGGCTCATGGTCGCTTCATAGACATCTTCACCATGAAACTCAACAACACTGCCGTTTTCAGCTATAAAAATAATCTGATCCTGAACCTCTTTAAAGATTGTCTTCAAAGAGAGGAGAGACCGACCACTTGCTGCCGCAAAGTAGATCCCTTTTTCTTGAAACTTCTTTAATACCTTTAGGAATAAAGCTTGATCAAATTGATGATTTTCATCCAAAAAGGTCCCATCCATGTCTGTTGCGACTAATTTAATTTCCATTATCCATTCCTTCTATATCTTTCAGCTTCACAGATACAATCTTAGAGACTCCAGATTCTTGCATGGTCACTCCATAGATGGAATCTGCTGCCGCCATGGTTCCCTTACGGTGGGTGACCACAATAAACTGACTTTCCTTATCAAAACGATTGAGGTAATCCCCAAAACGTTTAACATTAGCCTCGTCTAGAGCCGCTTCTACCTCATCCAAGATGACAAATGGAATAGTCTTGACACGAATGATTGAGAAGAGCAGCGCCAATGCTGACAAAGCTTTCTCCCCACCACTCATCAAATTCAAGGATTGAATTTTCTTACCAGGCGGTTGAACAGAAATCTCGACTCCAGCTGACAAGAGATCCCCATCCGTCAAGATGAGATCAGCGGATCCTCCCCCAAACATCTGTTTAAAGGTTATTCGGAAGGATTCACGAATCGCTTCAAACGTAGACTTAAAGCGTTCTTTCACCTCATCATTCATATCATTAATGGTTTCAAGAAGAAGATTCTTCGCTGCCAAGACATCTTCTCGTTGACCGGAAAGGAAATCAAACCGAGTCTTGACCTCATCGTATTGTTCGATAGCATCAATATTGACAGGGCCTAAGGCTTTAATCGCTTTCTCCAAGTCTTTTAAGACTTGCTCAGACTGGGCTAGATTTTCTAGTTCGTTGGCCTGATTAGATGCCTCTTCAAAACTCATCTTGAATTCATCGGTCAGAGCTAACATCAGTTTATTTAGCTTATCTGCCAAGCGATCGCGATTGGATTCTGCTTTGGCCTGTAGGCGAATCCATTCCTCATTTTGACGACGGGCTTGTTCCATATGACCCGCTACATCATCAGACTGGCCTTCCAAATCCTCTAATTCAAATTGCTTACGAATCACAGCTTGCTCCAGAGCGGTTTTCTCTTGAAGGGTTGCTTGCAGTTGTTTTTCAAGGACAGAAACATCGATTTGCTCATGTCGATCTTCTCCCTGCTCAATCGCATATTGGAGAGCTTGGATTTCCCGTTCAGTAGAAGCCAACTCTTGCTGCAAGCGTTCGGCATCTGTCTGGTCATAGGTCAATCGACTCTTCAACTCTGTTTTCTGTAATTGGAGCTTGGCAATGGCTGCTCGTAAATTTTCAATTTTCTCGACAACGACATCTTTATTGAGCTTGACTTCTTCAATCTCAGCAGTGACTTGCTCTTTTTCCGCCTCAATTTCTTTCAGTCGCGCTTGCAAGTGATCCCGTTTTTGGAGGAGCTCCTGGTCGCTACCTTCATCCAGCTCTGTACGGATAAGTTCTAACAGTTCTTGGGCATCCAAGAGTTGCTGGTGAGCTTGCTCAAAAGCCAGTTGAAGTCGTTGCTCTTCTAGTCGCGCCCCTTCTCCTTGGCCTTTCAAAGATTCTAGTGTTTCTTGTGATTGGGTCACTTGGTCCTGTTGCTCTTGAACCTGCCCTTCTACTTCTCGCAAGTTCTTCTGAAGAGAGGCCAATTCTTGGTGCAAGCGATCCAGTTCTGGCTTGATGAAAATCGAATTATTGCTTCGATTTGCACCACCTGCATAGGAACCACCTGTGCGCAGTTCAGTTCCATCCAGCGTCACGATACGAACTTGGTAGGCAACCTTGCGAGCAGCCGTCTTGGCGTGCTCAATCGTATCAAAAATAGCTGTGACACCCAAAAGGTTTTGGAAAATCGACTCGAGGGAAGGATCATAGTCCACCAAACTGCTAGCTATCCCTAGGAATCCTGGACAGGCTTCAATCAGTTCTTGATTCTTTCCTGTAAGGTAGCGTGGTGTAATAGTTGTCAAAGGAAGGAAGGTTGCACGACCCGAGCGATTCTTCTTCAGATGCTCGATTGCCCGTGTTGCTGCTCCTTCGTCTTCTACGATGATATGCTGACTGCTGGCTCCTAGAGCAATTTCTAAGGCAGTCTGATACTCTGGTGAGAAGGAAAGTTTTTCACTGACAGCTCCCACGATTCCACCTAAGCGAGGCGCTTCTTGCAAGACACTCTTCACGCCCGCATAAAAATTACTATGATTTTTTTGAATCGCCTCTAAACTGTTAATGCGAGCCTGTTTTTCCTTACTTTGATCCAGTAAATCAAACATCTTGGCTTGCGCTTCTTGATAAGCCTGGCGAGCTTCCTCAAACCGTTTTGCCTCTGACTGATAGGTCTCAAGCAAGTGTTTCAGATGCTCTTGAGCTCCTTGATAAGCTTCTTGAGCAACCTGCTCTTTTTCCTGCAATTCTGTCACCATTTGGATTTGATTTTGGTAATCTTCCTTTTTACTTTGTGACAATTGAGCTGAGGCTTCCAATTGATTTTCAATGGTTGTTAATTCGTTTGATCGCTCCGCTTCATCCTGCATCAAGGCCACGTATTTTTCACGTAAATAATCGATCACCTGATCTGGATCTTCTGAGAAGCTGGCCAACTCTTTCTCCAAACCTTCCAGAGCTACTTGGCTCTTTTGTAGTTCTTCTTGAAGACTCTTTGTATTAGCTTGTTTTTCTTCCAACTGGGTCCGAAGAACTTGTAGACGCTCTTCCAGACTATTGACCCGCTCTTGATTTTCCTGACGACTTCGAGCGACCTGTTGCGACTCCAAGCGTGCCAATTCGATTTGTTTCTCCAAATCGCTTAAGAGACGAGTCAATTCCAAGAGGCTAGCTTGATCATCTGACAATTGGTGTTGAAGGGTCTGGCGACTCTGTTTCAATCGGAGACTTTCCGCCTCATACTCTTCTCTTTTCTGGTAATAAGCCTTTAATTGCTCTTGGATGGAGGTTTCTTCTTGGACGGCTTGATCATAGTCTTTTTTATTGACTTCAATTTGAGCAATCAAAACATCCAAATAAAGAACTTGGCGTTGTTGATCCAATTCTAAGAAACGTTTGGCCACAAGGGCTTGCTTTTCAAGAGGTTTGATTTGCCCCTCTAACTCAAAAATAATGTCTTCCAGACGGTCCAAATTATCCTGGGTCTGAATCAACTTAGATTCTGTTTCCTTGCGACGCGTTTTAAATTTAAGAACCCCAGCGGCTTCCTCAAAAATAGCCCGTCTCTCTTCTGGTTTGGAGTTAAAGATTTCTTCAACCTTTCCTTGGGAAATAATAGAGAAAGAATCTCTCCCCAGTCCAGTATCCATAAAGAGATCATGGACATCTCTCAAACGGACTTTCTTACCATCAATCTTGTATTCACTATCACCCGAGCGATAAATATGACGCTCCACTCGGATTTCTTTAGCAGCCTGTTTGATAAAGCCATCCCGGTTATCCAGTACTACCGTTACGCAGGCGTAGTTTAAGGGTTTCCGAGTTTCAGTCCCAGCAAAAATCACGTCCGGCATCTTGCCACCACGTAGGCTCTTGACACTCGATTCCCCTAAGGCCCAGCGCAGACTTTCCGTAATGTTTGATTTTCCAGATCCATTAGGGCCAACCACTGCGGTTACCCCTTGGTCAAAGATGACCCGGGTCTTATCTGCGAAAGACTTAAATCCTTGAATCTCAATTTCCTTTAAATACATGAGGGATCCACCTTATTCTCCACTGCTTTTTTTGCTGCTTCTTGTTCTGCAGCCTTTTTAGACCGGCCACGTCCTTGACCGATGATTTTCCCATTGACAGACACTTGCACTTCAAACTCCTTGGCATGAGCCGGTCCTGATTCACTCGTCACCTCATAGGTAATCAAGACATCCCCATGGATTTGAAGGATTTCTTGCAAGCGCGTCTTATAGTCAATCACTTGCTCAAATTGGCCCGCTTCGACTTTAGGAATCATGACTTGCTGAATGAAGTTCCGCACCATCTCCACTCCCTTATCCAAGAGTAAGGCGCCTAAAAAAGCTTCAAACAAATCTCCTAAGATGGTATCTCGGTTACGTCCACCAGATTTTTCCTCTCCCTTGCCAAGTTTGATAAATTGATCGAAACCACAATCACGGGAAAAACCTGCCAGGCTTTCCTCACGAACAATCATGGAACGCATTTTTGACAAATCACCCTCTGGCTTACTAGGGTAGAGGGCAAATAAATATTCGGAAATCACTAACTGGAGAACAGCGTCTCCTAAAAATTCCAAACGTTCATTATGTGAAATTTTTAAGAGGCGATGCTCATTCGCATATGAGGTATGTGTAAAAGCTGTTTCCAACAATTCTGTATCGTCAAAAGTCAGCCGAAATTTCTCAGCAAGAAGGTTATATAAGGCTTGCATCACGTTACTACTTTCTTTCTTCATTTATGCATCTGGATTGAATCCTGTGACCTATTCCGTCCAAAAGATGCACCCCTCTATTATACCAAAAAAGAGTGCGTCTCGCACTCCTTTCCCTTGTTTTCACAATAGGATTTAGGACCTATTCTGTCCTTATATCATTCTTCTTTATCCGGAATCACTTTGAACAAATAATAACTGATAAAAATAGTTAGTCCCAATAGACCTAATTTCACAAACCAGAGTGGTGCCAGGTAAATGGAAATCCCCATCAAAAGATAAATTTGTAGAATAATTCTTTTTTTTCGCTTTTTAGAGATCGACTTTGTTTCCCGATAATCCGCTACATAAGTTTGGTACAACTTGGTCCCATGCAACCATTTTTCAAAGCGTTGAGAACTCTTGGCAAAACAAGCCATAGCTAATAAAAGAAACGGGGTCGTTGGTAAAATAGGTAATGGAATCCCAATAATCCCTAACCCTAAGGAAATAAACCCTACTGTAATATACACATATTTCAAACTATCTGCTCCTATCCTTCCACTCATTTCAAGCCTACACTACTGACCTAAAAAGGAGATGAGCTCATCTCCTTTTTTAATCATCTAGATATCTACTAATGGAGTCGCTGTATCTGGAGATGTATCCAAGACGTCAAAATCATGCCCAACTGCTAGATCTGCTCGAGCCAGTTGATTAACCATGGTCATATGGGCCAATTCCTTGATATTGTTTTCCTTGGATAAGTGGCCCAGATAAATCTTTTTGGTCTTATTGCCTAGAGTCCGAATCATAGCATCTGCGCCATCTTCATTAGAGAGGTGGCCCAAATCAGATAAGATCCGCTGCTTTAATCGCCAAGCATAAGAGCCAGCTCGTAGGATTTCCACATCGTGGTTGGACTCGATCAAATAGCCATCTGCATTTTCCACAATCCCCGCCATCCGATCACTGACATAACCTGTATCCGTCAGCATGACAAAGCTCTTCCCATCCTTCATGAACCGGTAGAACTGGGGAGCTGCAGCATCATGGCTGACACCAAAACTTTCCACATCCAAATCCCCAAAGGTTAAGGTCTTACCCATTTCAAATAAATGTTTCTGGGAGTCATCGACCTTCCCAAGGTACTTGCTTCCCTCCATGGCCTTCCAGGTAGCTTCATTGGCGTATAGGTCCATCCCGTATTTACGAGCTAACACACCAACGCCATGAATGTGATCCGAATGTTCATGTGTGATTAAAATAGCATCAAGATCTTCGGGTTTGCGATCAATCTCTGCAAGCAAACCTGTAATTTTCTTCCCGGACAAGCCTGCATCTACTAGAATTTTCTTCTTAGGAGTCTCTAAGTAAAAAGAATTACCACTCGATCCTGAAGCTAAAATACTATACTTAAACCCTTTTTCATCCATTAGTTTTCTTATTCATCCTCATTATCCCATCCATCATCCAGGATAGCATCTTTATCATATGGTAGGACAATCGTGAAAGTAGAACCTTTTCCATATTCACTCTTGGCCCAGATAAATCCTTTGTGTTGCTTGATAATTTCCTTGGCAATAGCCAGTCCTAAACCAGTCCCACCTTGGGCGCGACTACGTGCCTTATCCACGCGATAAAAGCGATCAAAAATTCGTGGCAGGTCCTTTTTAGGAATCCCTAAGCCCTCATCCGAAATCGAAATAATCAACTGGGCATCTGTTGTTTTCATCCCCACACGAATTTCCCCACCATCTGGGGAATATTTGATAGCATTATTTAAGATATTGTCTAAGACCTGTGTCATCTTGTCTGTATCAATTTCAACCCAGACAGGAGAAATAGGATAATCACGAACAATATCATATTTCTTCTCGCCAGCCTGGTTCTTCATCTTATCAAAGCGGTTCAAAATGAAAGTGATAAAGGCTGTAAAGTTGGTCAATTCAACATCCAATTGACTGGTTTCATTATCGATCCGCGAAAGACTTAATAGATCCGTCACCATCCGCATCATCCGGTTGGTCTCTGTCAAAGATACTTTGACAAATTCCGGTGCAACTGGCTCCGTAATGGCTCCGTCATCCAAGGCTTCCAAGTAAGATTTAACACTGGTCAGTGGTGTTCGGAGTTCATGACTAACGTTGGATACGAATAAACGACGTTCCCGCTCTTCCTTGTCCTGTTCGGTTGTGTCATGCAAGACGGCAACCAGACCAGAAATAAAACCAGACTCTCTCCGGATCAAAGCGAAGCGAACCCGTAAAGAGATGTACTCCCCATTTTCATCCTGCGAATCGATAGTCAGTTCTGGAACATTGGTAATCAAGTCTCGCAGTTCATACTCTTCACTAATACCAAGCAAATCCAGAATACTGATATTCATGACCTCTTCGACCACGACATTAAGTTGTTTGGCAGCCATTTCATTGACTAGGATAATCTGCCCACGACGATTGGTCGCTAAAACCCCATCTGTCATATAGGATAGAATACTGGTCAAGCGCTTGGTTTCTTGCTCCAAATTTTCATGCGTCAAACGGATAACTTCTGATAAATCATTGATACTGTTGGAAATCTCTGTCAATTCAGGACCTCCTTGTAAATCAATGATATCGGAATATTCTCCAGCAATCAAACTCTTAATTTTATCATTCAACAGGCGTAGCTTCATGTTATCCCGACGATTTTCTAGAATCAGCAAGGCCACCACGATAATAAATCCAAGAGTGAGTAATATAAAAACAAAATTATAAGAGGTCATGACTTCTTTGATGTGATTAATCATTGTTTCTCATATAGTAACCGACACCGCGGCGCGTTAAAATATACTCCGGACGGCCTGGAATATCTTCGATTTTTTCACGCAAACGTCGAATCGTTACGTCCACTGTCCGAACATCTCCAAAATAATCGTAGCCCCAGACTGTTTCCAGCAAATGCTCCCGGGTCATGACTTGGCCTACATGGGTTGCCAAGTGATAGAGCAGCTCAAATTCGCGATGGGTCAACTCGAGCTCTTTGCCTTTTTTCTGAGCAAGGAAGGCATCCGGAATGATTTTCAAATCCCCAATCACAATCTCTGAATCTGATGTAGACTCTGTCTGTGATTCTACCGTTAGTTCTGTCCGACGCAATAAAGCTTTTACGCGAGCTTGAAGCTCACGATTTGAGAATGGCTTAGTCACATAGTCATCCGCACCAATTTCAAGACCGATGACCTTATCGAATTCTGTATCTTTTGCAGATAAGACAATAATCGGCACATTACTGGTCTTTCGAATGGTACGCGCTACTTCCAAACCATCAATTTCAGGAAGCATGAGGTCCAAGATCAAAATATCTGGGCTCTCAGCTTCGAAAACAGCCAGTGCTTCTTTTCCATCGAAGGCAGTCAAGACTTCATAGCCTTCTTTTGCCATATTGAATTTTATAATATCCGAAATCGGCTTTTCATCATCTACAACAAGAATTTTCTTCATACATGTACCTACTTCTATTTTTTTCTTTGCTTCTTCAAATCTCTGTCCTTTCATTATAGCAAATTTCTTTGAAAAATGGGAGTTATACTTTGATTTGTAAAGAAAGAGAAAGAAAAAGGTTGTGCAATAAAAAAAAATGATAATCACAACATAGAAGTCACTAAAATAGTGCTTGAATAATTATTTTCAATCCACAAAAAAGCTAGGTTTGAAGCCTGACTTTTCTATCTGTTATTTTCTCAACACGGGATTTGTTGGCGATGTCAGCTAGGATTGCTACAACACACTCATCATGTTTAAACATTAATACGGTATCTTCTTTCAGAGGAGATACCGTTCTTCCTTCTTTGAATAAGGAATCTAAAATTTCTGACTTTCTCTATCTGTTCAACTGATAGATTTCTTCAGAAAAAGGCTGTAAAATTTTTGATATAATGTTAAGGATGGATTGATGGATATTTAAAAGATAATGTTCAAAAGAATTACAAATGAGAATTAAAAATATGTCAAATTGGACAGAAGTTTCTCTACCATCATCCATTCAGAAACAAGATTATATGAAATAAAAGGAGTAACCAATGACCAGGAACTATTCAACACGTGAATTCCGCGAGAAACTATATGATGACCTTCATGTTCGATTAAGAGATACAGTGATTTTGATGTGTTCGATTTTTATTGCCTCTATAGGTCTAAATATGAATTCAACAGCTGTCATTATTGGAGCCATGCTGATTTCCCCTCTTATGACACCGATTATTGGACTGGGGTTTGGTTTAGCTATTTTTGATACGCGTTTAATCAAGCAATCTCTAGAGGTTTTATTGACTCAAGTGTTGGTCAGTTTGCTTGTCTCGACTCTGTATTTCTGGATTTCTCCCTTGTCTTATGCAAGTAGCGAGTTGATTGCACGAACCTCTCCAACCATTTGGGATGTCCTCATTGCTATTGCTGGTGGGATTGCTGGTGTGATCGGTTCAAGGAAAAAAGAAGCAAACAATATCGTGCCAGGAGTAGCCATTGCTACAGCTCTGATGCCGCCTATCTGTACTGCTGGCTATGGTTTAGCTAATGGGAATGTACGATTTTTATTGGGGGCTCTCTATCTTTTCTTGATCAACTGTGTCTTTATCATGCTAGCCAACATTGTTGGAACAAGAATTTTGATGAGAAAATCTCCTTTAACTTCATTTAAAGAGCTGAGCATTAAAATGAGAATTGGCTTGATATCTTTGATTGTATTGTTGATTCTTCCAGCTAGCTATTCGGCAGTTACTCTGACAATAGAACAAGCGCGCAAAGAAGGGATCAAACAGTTTGTAGGAAAAGAGTTCGCCAATTATACGGTTATTAATCAAGTCTACAAGTCAAGTAACAATGAATTGGTCTTGACGGTTGTTGGAGATCCGATTTCAGAAGAAGAATTAGAAACACTCCACCAAAAACAAGCCTCTTACGGTATTCAATCTGTTCAATTGAAAGTGAATCAAGTTCAGAACTCGCCAACATTAGATAGTGAAGCGACCAAGGAATTTTATGAAAACATTGACAAGTATATTGATCAAAAACTCTCTGAAAAAGATTCACAAAACGATCTCGTAAAAGAAAATGAAGCAGACAAGGATTGAGGA
>NZ_JWAK01000023.1:0-25000 GCF_001069335.1 Streptococcus sp. 1171_SSPC | reverse complement strand
GCACGCTTTAGTTAGCCTACTGCGTCCCTCCATCACTACATACTCTAGTACAGGAATATCAACCTGTTGTCCATCGGATACACCTTTCGGTCTCTCCTTAGGTCCCGACTAACCCAGGGCGGACGAGCCTTCCCCTGGAAACCTTAGTCTTACGGTGGACAGGATTCTCACCTGTCTTTCGCTACTCATACCGGCATTCTCACTTCTATGCGTTCCAGCACTCCTCACGGTATACCTTCTTCACACATAGAACGCTCTCCTACCATACCATTAAAGGTATCCACAGCTTCGGTAAATTGTTTTAGCCCCGGTACATTTTCGGCGCAGGGTCACTCGACTAGTGAGCTATTACGCACTCTTTGAATGAATAGCTGCTTCTAAGCTAACATCCTAGTTGTCTGTGCAACCCCACATCCTTTTCCACTTAACAATTATTTTGGGACCTTAGCTGGTGGTCTGGGCTGTTTCCCTTTCGACTACGGATCTTAGCACTCGCAGTCTGACTGCCGACCATAATTCATTGGCATTCGGAGTTTATCTGAGATTGGTAATCCGGGATGGACCCCTCACCCAAACAGTGCTCTACCTCCAAGAATCTTAATGTCGACGCTAGCCCTAAAGCTATTTCGGAGAGAACCAGCTATCTCCAAGTTCGTTTGGAATTTCTCCGCTACCCACAAGTCATCCAAGCACTTTTCAACGTGCCCTGGTTCGGTCCTCCAGTGCGTTTTACCGCACCTTCAACCTGCTCATGGGTAGGTCACATGGTTTCGGGTCTACGACATAATACTAAGACGCCCTATTCAGACTCGGTTTCCCTACGGCTCCGTCTCTTCAACTTAACCTCGCATCATATCGTAACTCGCCGGTTCATTCTACAAAAGGCACGCTCTCACCCATTAACGGGCTCGAACTTGTTGTAGGCACACGGTTTCAGGTTCTATTTCACTCCCCTCCCGGGGTGCTTTTCACCTTTCCCTCACGGTACTGGTTCACTATCGGTCACTAGGGAGTATTTAGGGTTGGGAGATGGTCCTCCCAGATTCCGACGAGATTCCACGTGTCTCGCCGTACTCAGGATACTGCTAGGTATAAAGACTATTTTAAATACGAGGCTATTACTCTCTTTGGCCTACCTTCCCAGGTAGTTCTTCTATAATCTTTAAGTCCACATTGCAGTCCTACAACCCCGAAGAGTAAACTCTTCGGTTTGCCCTCCTGCCGTTTCGCTCGCCGCTACTAAGGCAATCGCTTTTGCTTTCTCTTCCTGCAGCTACTTAGATGTTTCAGTTCACTGCGTCTTCCTCCTCATATCCTTAACAGATATGGGTAACAGGTATCACCTGCTGGGTTCCCCCATTCGGACATCCCCGGATCTAAGCTTACTTACAGCTCCCCGAGGCATTTCGTCGTTTGTCACGTCCTTCTTCGGCTCCTAGTGCCAAGGCATCCACCGTGCGCCCTTATTAACTTAACCTTATTAACCTAATTTCTTAAAAAATTAGAAAACTCATTAAATATTCACAGCGTTTTCGGTTTATTTTCTTGTTACTATTTGATATAGATATTCAATTTTCAATGTTCATCCTTGGTGATCTCTCACCAATGGAGCCTAGCGGGATCGAACCGCTGACCTCCTGCGTGCAAAGCAGGCGCTCTCCCAGCTGAGCTAAGGCCCCACAAGACCTCTCAAAACTAAACAAGACGAACGTGCAGGTTTCCTTATCCTTAGAAAGGAGGTGATCCAGCCGCACCTTCCGATACGGCTACCTTGTTACGACTTCACCCCAATCATCTATCCCACCTTAGGCGGCTGGCTCCTAAAAGGTTACCTCACCGACTTCGGGTGTTACAAACTCTCGTGGTGTGACGGGCGGTGTGTACAAGGCCCGGGAACGTATTCACCGCGGCGTGCTGATCCGCGATTACTAGCGATTCCGACTTCATGTAGGCGAGTTGCAGCCTACAATCCGAACTGAGACTGGCTTTAAGAGATTAGCTTGCCGTCACCGACTTGCGACTCGTTGTACCAGCCATTGTAGCACGTGTGTAGCCCAGGTCATAAGGGGCATGATGATTTGACGTCATCCCCACCTTCCTCCGGTTTATTACCGGCAGTCTCGCTAGAGTGCCCAACTGAATGATGGCAACTAACAATAGGGGTTGCGCTCGTTGCGGGACTTAACCCAACATCTCACGACACGAGCTGACGACAACCATGCACCACCTGTCACCTCTGTCCCGAAGGAAAGCTCTATCTCTAGAGCGGTCAGAGGGATGTCAAGACCTGGTAAGGTTCTTCGCGTTGCTTCGAATTAAACCACATGCTCCACCGCTTGTGCGGGCCCCCGTCAATTCCTTTGAGTTTCAACCTTGCGGTCGTACTCCCCAGGCGGAGTGCTTAATGCGTTAGCTGCGGCACTGAGTCCCGGAAAGGACCCAACACCTAGCACTCATCGTTTACGGCGTGGACTACCAGGGTATCTAATCCTGTTTGCTCCCCACGCTTTCGAGCCTCAGCGTCAGTTACAAGCCAGAGAGCCGCTTTCGCCACCGGTGTTCCTCCATATATCTACGCATTTCACCGCTACACATGGAATTCCACTCTCCCCTCTTGCACTCAAGTTAAACAGTTTCCAAAGCGTACTATGGTTAAGCCACAGCCTTTAACTTCAGACTTATCTAACCGCCTGCGCTCGCTTTACGCCCAATAAATCCGGATAACGCTCGGGACCTACGTATTACCGCGGCTGCTGGCACGTAGTTAGCCGTCCCTTTCTGGTAAGATACCGTCACAGTGTGAACTTTCCACTCTCACACTCGTTCTTCTCTTACAACAGAGCTTTACGATCCGAAAACCTTCTTCACTCACGCGGCGTTGCTCGGTCAGACTTCCGTCCATTGCCGAAGATTCCCTACTGCTGCCTCCCGTAGGAGTCTGGGCCGTGTCTCAGTCCCAGTGTGGCCGATCACCCTCTCAGGTCGGCTATGTATCGTCGCCTTGGTGAGCCGTTACCTCACCAACTAGCTAATACAACGCAGGTCCATCTGGTAGTGATGCAATTGCACCTTTCAAGCAGATATCATGCAACATCTACTGTTATGCGGTATTAGCTATCGTTTCCAATAGTTATCCCCCGCTACCAGGCAGGTTACCTACGCGTTACTCACCCGTTCGCAACTCATCCGGAAAGAGCAAGCTCCTTCCTTCAGCGTTCTACTTGCATGTATTAGGCACGCCGCCAGCGTTCATCCTGAGCCAGGATCAAACTCTCATTAAAATAATTGTTTGTCTTAAACTCATTCTGTCACTGACAGATTTATTGTTTTTTTCATTGTTCAGTACTATAACCTTAGTTATAGTGCCCTGCACATTGGTTCGTCTTGTTCAGTTTTCAAAGGTCTTTGTCGCTCTCGCGCGACAACTATATTAGTATATCACGACCACTTCGCCTTGTCAATATCTTTTTTCTATTTTTTAATTTTTATTTTTTTATGAAAAAGGATGCTTTTTACATCCTTTTTCATAAATGTTGATCCTTGAAGTCTTTCAAGTATTCTTTTAGCCTTCTCCGCATCTTTGCTCTTCCTGAAAAACGTTGATTCATCAGAAGTTTATCATAATCTTCTTTTTCTTTATCGGTTAGATTTTTTCGGAATTCTTTCAGGGCTCCTCTTAATAGGACTAGTTCATCCAAAAAGAGTTCTTTTGATCGAAGTCGATGACTAATTTCACCAATCTCTGTATAAGGTACCTTGTTTAATTTCCTTTTGTCGCTCTCTTGTTTTCTAACCTTATCCTTTATGTGATTGCGAAACTTTGTTTTGAAGTAGGTTAATAGAATTTCTTCATTTTCTTCTACCTCCGGATTACTTATTTGTAACTCATACAGCACTAGTCTTCCCTCTTGTTCCCAATCTGCGTGATCCCAAAGATGAATATAAAATTCCTTTTCACATTTCCATACTATCCATTTTACTTTTTCATATGATTTTTTAAAGTTCATTGGACCTCCTTTCTAACTAGTCTTCATTTTAAAGGAGGTTTTGATTTATTTGTGCTTATTTTCTATTTGGGATCTTTTCTTATTCTAATTGGTCATTATTTTGATAAGAATGTCAGAATAATGGTTTTATCAAACAAAAAAAGTTGCTACGAATGTAACAACTTTTTTGCGATAGTCCGTACGGGATTCGAACCCGTGTTACCGCCGTGAAAAGGCGGTGTCTTAACCCCTTGACCAACGGACCATTTTTACAACGTAATCTATTATATCAGTTCATTTTCATCTGTCAACACTTTTTTGAAAAAAAAGAGCCGAAATTTCGGCTCCCTTGAATGTAGACAAACTATTGTTTTACATAAAAAAGCAAGATGCTTTTCAAAAAATTACTTTTATTTTTAGTCATTTAGGAAGATTAGAAACTTTTCCGCCGTGAGAAAAGTGCCTGAAACGTAATAGTTTCAGGCACTCGGAATTATTGAGACCTTAGGCTCAATAATTAGTCATGGAACTTCTTAGAAGTTCGCTGACGTCCGATCTCACCTAAGGAAAGTTTTTAGAAGACTTTATCTTCAATCTGAGGAGCCGAAATTTTCGGCTCCTTCTAAAAGCTTTAGAAGACTATAGAGTTTATTACTTATTTTCTTCCATTTTAGATTTAATTTCTTCATAAGATAATGGTTTAGATTCTTTTTCTAATTCTAAATCAGTATCTTCTGGCATTTTACCTGTTTCATACAACGACTTAATTTGAACACTGTCCAAGGTTTCGTATTTCAACAAGGCTTCTGCAATCAATTTGTGGGTCTCACGATTGCTCTGGATGATTTCAGCCGCTTTATTGCGAGCTTCATTCAAAAGACTTCTTACTTCTTCATCAATTTCATATGCTGTTTGCTCTGAAATGAATTTTTGAGTCGTTTGAGCTCCAAACATAGCATGGTTGCCTTCGTATTGAACTGGACCAAGTTTTTCACTCATTCCATATTCCGTTACCATAGCACGCGCCATTTGGGTCGCTTGTTCAAAGTCATTGGAAGCTCCTGTGGTTTGGACGTTGAAGATAATTTCTTCTGCAACACGTCCTCCCATCAATCCAGCCAATTGTTCTTTCATATCTTCTTTAGAAAGAAGCATTTGGTCTTCTTTTGGAAGAGCAATCATATAACCACCAGCACGTCCACGTGGAACGATGGTCACCTTGTGAACAACACGAGCATTAGATAAGACTAAACCAACAATGGTATGCCCTGCCTCATGGTAAGCAACCAATTCGCGTTCTTTTTGAGAAACTGTTCTGTCTTTCTTAGATGGACCAGCAATCACACGGTCTTCTGCTTCATCAATATCAGATGCATCAATAACCTTCTTATTGCGACGGGCCGCTACCAGAGCTGCTTCGTTTAAGACATTTTCAAGATCCGCTCCAACAAATCCCGGTGTTTGTTGGGCAACTAGTTTCAAGTCGACATCTTTTGCTAATGGTTTGTTTTTAGCATGGACACGCAAGATAGCTTCGCGTCCTTTTACATCAGGACGACCAACTAAAACCTTCCGGTCAAAACGCCCAGGACGAAGGAGGGCTGGGTCCAAAACATCTGAACGGTTAGTGGCTGCAATCACGATGATGCCTTCGTTTCCTTCAAAACCATCCATCTCAATCAAGAGCTGGTTGAGGGTTTGTTCCCGTTCATCATTTCCCCCACCAAGGCCAACTCCCCGTTGACGTCCAACAGCATCGATCTCATCGATAAAGATAATGGCTGGTGCTGCTTTTTTGGCATCTTCAAATAGAGAACGAACCCGGCTTGCACCGACACCGACAAACATTTCTACGAAGTCAGACCCTGAAATACTAAAGAATGGTACGCCAGCTTCTCCTGCAACTGCTTTAGCAAGTAATGTTTTACCAGTTCCCGGAGGGCCTTCAAGAAGAACACCTGCTGGGATACGGGCACCCAATTTTGTAAAGCGTTTTGGATCTTTTAAGAATTCAACCACTTCAACGAGTTCTTGTTTTTCTTCTTCAGCCCCTGCTACATCTGAAAAACGAACCTTGATATCTTCTTTATTGGTAGCACGCGCTTTGTTACGGCCGAAATTCATAGCACCGCGGGCGCCACCGCCACCCCCTTGATTCATCATAGAGAAGAAGAAGAACATGACAATCACAAAGGGAACGATTGAAGTCAGAATGGTAATCCACATTCCACTTGAGCTTTCCCGTTTAATAGTGATGTCAGCCTTATGTTCGGATGCTAAGTTTTGTAATTCTTGAACAGTCAAATCAGACGGTAAAATCACACTCGTGAAGCGAGTCACCTTACTTGGACTTGGAGTGAAAAATTGAACCCCTGTATCATCCTTGCTGGTTTTTGCTTTGTTATAAGTACCGGAAATTTCAATGACACTACCGTTTGGCTGGTAGTTAATTTCCTTGACGTTGTCTGATTTAAGCTCTTTTACCAATTCTGTATAATTGATCTGCTGACTTTGTCCGATACTATTTCCAGCAAAGAAATACTGAAAACCTGTAACAGCAGCTACAATAATCAATAAGTACAGAAAAGGATTTCGGACAAAACCATTGTTTTTGTTATTTTTCATCTAGTTTCCTCTATTTTGAATACACTTCTTCTTTCAATACTCCGATATAAGGAAGGTTTCGATAGTTTTCATCGTAGTCTAAACCATAGCCCACAACAAACTCGTTTGGAATGGTAAAGCAAGTGTAATCTGCTTCAATCTCAACCAAGCGTCCTTCAGGTTTATCTAACAAGGTAGCAATTTTAACAGATGCTGGTTGACGTCCTTCAAACAATTCTTTCAAACTCTTAAGAGTTTTACCAGTATCAATGATATCTTCAACAAAGAGAATATCTCGGTCTTTAATGTCTTGGTCTATATCTTTGATGATATTAATCACGCCTGAGCTTGATGTTCCACCATGATAACTAGACACTAGCATAAAATCCAACTCAATATGCGTATCAATATGTTTGATCAATTCCGCCATAAATGGGACTGACCCTTTTAAAATCCCTACTAAAATCGGATTTTTCCCTTGGTAATCTTCTGTCAGTTTTTTACCAAGTTCACGTGCTGCAGTCACGATTTCATCGTGGGAAATGAGTATCTTTTTGATATCTTGTTCTAACATCTTTTTTACCTATCTATTTTCTGGATATAAATTGTATCCTTCATTATACCATTTTTTAATTCCTTACTCAAATCACTGATCGCAATTTCAGGAATAGCCAGTATTTGTTTATCTTGTTCTAAAACCACCAGATTGTTTCGTTGATCTAAAGGGATTTTTTGGTTAATCAATAATCTGCTAACTTTTCTATGGTGACCGTTTATCAGAATACGATCTCCCCTTTTACGAGGTCGAAGAGAAACTGGATGGTTGTTTGGAAGTGGGATAGCCTCCATATATGAATCGCTTGGTTCCACTCCAAATAAAAAGCGATAAGCACCTACTGTCTTTATGGTTCCAAATTGTAACAAATCTTCTGACATTCGGTCATCCATCCTACGACTGATTTTCCGAATTTCAAAATAGTGATAATCTTTATAAAGTTCATAACCATTCTTTAGAACTTGTTGCGTATTGGACTTAGTCACTACTATTCTGTGTAATTGTTCAAATTGTGCCCGACTCAATTGCAAATCTGGAAAACTAGCTAGATACTCTTCCAGCAAATAAATCTGAACAGCTGGTGATTGCTTTTGAAACTGTGTCACATCTTGTGGATTCAAATCTTTGGTCAACTCTTTTAAAGCCTGGTGCCAATGACTGAGATCCTCTCCTAAGTTGACCAAAGCACTCGTCACTTGGGGGTTTTCTTTTTCTAAGAGTGGGAGAAAACGATGACGGATACGGTTACGGAAATAGTCCAAGGACCGGTTGCTCTTATCCTCGAAATGAAAAATTTCTGGAAAATCCTTTTTTTTGAAATGTAAGAGGGGACGGATCAACACACCCTGTCCAAATGGTTGTTTTAAAGGAATGCCTCTTAAATGTCGCGGACGACTTCCACGAATCAGACGCATCAAAATCGTTTCTGCCTGATCATCCATATGATGAGCAGTGACGAGAGCACTACAAGCTTCTTCTTTCATAACTTTTTTAAAGAAATCATAGCGGAATTGTCTAGCTCGGCTTTCAGAAAAAGGACCAGAGAAATGGGCAACCTTCAGCGGTAGATGTTTTGCTTCAGCTATTGCTTGAATTCCTCTTTCTTCTTGGTCAGCTTCAATGCGTTGGTGATGATTGACATGAGCAAGAACGAGGTCAATTCCTAATTGGTGCCGATAATGGTAGAGGCAATCCAGTAAGGTCATGGAGTCCACCCCTCCTGATAAAGCCAAAAGGACTTTTTGATGAGATTCAAAAAGCCCCTCCTTTTGACAGAACTGAAGAAATTTTTCTTTCATTACTGTAAGACCTCATAAATATCTTTGGCAATTGCTGAGATAGTCTCGTAATCAGAGTGATCCGTAAAAATAGCTAAAATAAATGGTGAATCTGTATAAACAATGGCGACATCATGACGGAAATCATATGCATCTCCAATCTTGTGAGCAACCTTGACTGGGATATCTTTTGAAATTCGTTGATCATCAAAGCGAGTCTCTGACAGAGCATCAATGATTCCACCATTTTGTTGGTAGATAGCTTCCATGACATTTCCCGCCATTTTTGGAGATGCCATTCTAGTTTCTACATTCCACGTTTTTCCTGCAATCTTATTGGTCACCTTTTGAAATTTTTTGTCTGATTGGTGCGTTACATAATAGCCTAAAATGTTTTGCGCAACATTATCGGATTCTTTGGCCACCCGGTTAATCAAATCAGCAACGGTATAATCCTTATCATCCGGTATTTTTGAAATACTTCCACTGCCTTCCGGTTCATAAGCTCCGGGATAGTCATTGACTTCTTTTGTATATTTTAAGGAAGTCTGCAAATCTACATGGCTCTCGTTTACCTCTTTTTGAGTATAGTACAAATACAAGAGCTTGGCTATACTAGCAGAATACATTTCCTGGTCTTCATGTATCCCAGCAGTCTTTCCAGTATCCACCTGCTTCACGTAAACTGCAATTCCGTCTTTATTGTATTTCTGATTGAGAATCTCTTGGACTTTTTCCATCCGATTATCTTGAGCAGAAAGTTCATCTTTTGCAATCCACCCCTGGCCAGGAATTTCTAGGTAGGTCCCTTTTAAAGTTTTGGCAGTCTTGGTGATTTCAACCTTACTATAAGGAGTCAGACTTGTTTTTTTGCTTTTTGCGCCATTTACCAAGGGTTGATCATAAACTGTAAAAGAGGACGTCAGCCACATGGTCTTTTTTTCTTCTGTTAATTCCAAAACCGAATCTTCGTAAATTTGATCTTGATCAGCTACTACATACTGTTTATTCGATAATTTAAAAACAGATTTCCCTTGATCATTCACAAATAATTGATCAACAGTAAAGGGAGTATCAGGCTTGATTTCCCCAATTTTTTGACTCAATTCTGGATCCGAATAGGTCACGATTGGCTGATAAACATTCGGGTTAGATGGGATGGAGACAAAGAAATGATCCTGAGTCCCTATTTGACTAGCGTAAGAAGAATCAGCAGTCAATGGAACTTGGACTTGGGATGGATTAGATAAGGGTTGGGTGACTAAGAAAGTAGGAAAAATCATCCAATAAACTAACTTATTCATCCTTGCTCCTTTCCTGAGTTTCTTCTTGCAATTTTAAGGCTTGATTTTTTTTAGCTAACTCTTCTAATTTTGTATCAGAATATTCTAGAAATTGTTGAACAGTTTTTACAATATTTTCCATTATTTCGGTAATAAATTAGGTATCGTATAAATATATTCGCCATCTTTAGAGAAGGAATATTTTGCGCGTGCATATTTTGCAGCATATTCATCATCCTTCAATTTCTCTACGATATCCTTTTGATATTCTTTTTCCTCAAGGGTTTGCTGATATTGTTCTTGCAATTGAACGTATTGTTGTTTGCGTTTTTGAAGCGTCTGGTAACTCTGAGCCAGATTATAAGTTGGGAGAATAAACAATAAAATAATTAAAATGAGAACCCAACCCATAAAACGGTTCTGTTTTTTTCGCTCCTCATTCTGGTATTTCTGACGCTGATGTTCGTCTTGAATATACCGATTATTCATTTGTACAATATTTTTAGGCATCTTCTTCTATCCTTGTTTCACGAATGATTTCATACATTTTAGACGCATCTTCTTTTTTAGTACTATCTAACATTTCCAACACTTTTACTGTCAATAGCTTATTTCCAAAGCGAACTTCGACTTCATCATTCACCTTCAAGTCGGTTGAACTTTTTGCTAGGACCCCATTGACTTTGATTCGCCCCTTATCGGCTACTTCTTTAGCTACAGGGCGTCTTTTGATAATGCGGGAAACTTTTAAATATTTATCTAATCTCATCGTATCACCTCTAATGTATTATTGTACCATTTTTTTAGAAAGAGCCTAGTAAAATCTTTCTTCCTAGTCTTGATTTTCCAATTTTTCCTGCTTGATGGCCAGTAATTTCTCCCCAAATTGTCGCAAGCCTTCTAAAATTTCGAAGTCTTTTTTATTTCGCACATCAAAGATTAATTCAATCAATCCTTGGCTTTCTGCAATACGAGCTTTTAAATTAGTTACTGATAAGGCAGCAAAATAATCTTGAGTCAAGAAAAGTTGCTTGGTAATTGGCTCAAATTTCACCGTTAGTTGATTATCTTTTCGATCAACCACTTTAACAAAGACCTGATCCAGATAAGATTTGATAAACCCTATTTCTAGGAGATAGGCTACCACATCAGGATATTCTCCGAAACGATCAATCAATTCATCTTGCAGCAGTTCATAATCTTCTTGGACTTGAATTTCTCGAATACGTTTGTAAATTTCAATTTTTTGACGTTCATCGGAGATATAATCACTTGGAATGTAGGCATCAATTTGGAGATTGAGCTCCGCATTTCCTTTTTGGCGTTTTTTCTCTTTTCCTTGTTTCTTCTCAATAGCAGCTTCGAGTAACTGTGAATACATTTCAAATCCGACGGAATCGATAAAACCAGATTGAGAAGCCCCTAAAATATTCCCGGCACCTCGAATAGACAAATCTCGCATAGCAATCTTAAAACCAGATCCCAATTCAGTGAATCCTTTAATAGCTTCAAGACGCTTTTCAGAAACTTCTGTCAAGGTTTTGTCCGGCCGATACATCAAATAAGCATAGGCAATGCGATTGCTTCGTCCGACCCGGCCTCGCAATTGGTAAAGGGTAGACAAGCCCATATGGTCGGCATTTTCAATAAAGAGGGTATTGGCATTGGGAATATCCACTCCTGTTTCAATAATGGTGGTTGTGACTAAAATATCATACTCACCTTCAATGAAGTCCATCAAGGTGTTTTCCAACCGTACTTCACTCATCTGTCCATGAACAAACCCAATAGAGGCTTCCGGTACCAATTCTTGTAACTCTGAAACCTTTTGCTCAATGGTATCTACCTTGTTGTAGAGATAATAAACCTGACCTCCCCGATCCATCTCCCGACGAATAGCATCTCGGATAATGGTTGGATTGGTTTCTAAGACATAGGTTTGAACAGGATAACGATTGGTCGGCGGGGTTTCAATAACAGACAAATCCCGAATCCCCAACATAGACATATGAAGGGTCCGAGGAATGGGCGTTGCCGTTAAGGTTAAGACATCGACCTTTTTCTTTAACTCCTTGAGGGTTTCCTTGTGTTTTACACCGAACCGTTGCTCCTCATCAATCACGATGAGGCCAAGATCCGCAAATTCCACATCTTTAGATAAGAGACGGTGGGTTCCAATCAAAATATCGACTTGGCCTTTTTTAAGTTTTTCCAAAGTTTCTTTTTGCTCAGCACGACTCCGGAAACGACTCAAGACATCAACTTCTACTGGAAAGGCCTCGAAGCGTTCTTTGAAATTGGCATAATGCTGTTGAGCTAGGACCGTTGTCGGAACTAAGACAGCCACTTGTTTATGGTCTTTGATAGCTTTAAAGGCCGCTCGCATAGCAACTTCTGTCTTCCCAAAGCCCACGTCTCCGACCAAGAGGCGATCCATAGGGCTTGAAGATTCCATATCCTTCTTGATTTCTTGGATAGAGCGAATCTGATCATCTGTTTCAACATAGGGAAAAGCCTGATCAAAAGCTTCTTGGTTCTCATCGTCTGGAGTAAAGGCAAAGCCTTTCAATTGGCTTCGCTCTGCATAAAGTTGAATCAGATCATCTGCAATATCCTCTACTTCCTGACGGACCTTTTGTTTGGCCTTTTGGAAGCGACCATCATTGAGTTTGTTGATTTTAGGAGGTTTGCCATCACTCGCAACATACTTGGACAGCATCTGGATTTGATCCACAGGGATGGAAATCCGATCTCCATTTTGATATTGGATGGAGACATAGTCTCGGTGGACACCAGAAATTTCGATGGTTTCTAGTCCCAAATACTGACCAATTCCATGAACCTGGTGAACAACGTAGTCTCCCTTTTCCAACTCATTGTAGTTTTTTAACCGCTCCGCGTTAGAAATAGTTTGCCGACGGATCTTTCGTTTAACCTTTTTCTGGAAGATTTCTGTCTCTGTAATCAAGACAATCTTCTCATCCACAAAGTGGAAGCCACGCGCCAACCCACCGATGATCAACTGGCTCTGCCCTGGATGAAGCTGATCAGGTGCAAGATAATCCAGGTCAATCCCATAATCTCTCAAGTGCTCTTGTAACTGGTGGAGTCCTTGTTTACTCGTCACCTGAAGAATGACTGTGTAGTCTTGTTTACGGAAACGGTCAATTTCATCTTTTAAAAGAGAGAACTGACTGAAGAATTCCTGCATGGGGTATTGGTTAAAAGAATAGAGGGCATCAAATCGCAGATTTCCCAAGCCTTTTTGAAAATTTGAAAAATAAGAAGCTGGTTTATAAGTGCGTAAGAGTGCGCTATTGTCCGCAAAATACTGGGCTTCAGCGAAAGAGCGACTCTTTTGTAGGTCCTCTGTCAAAAGGTTAGCAACTTCTACATCAAACCGCGCCTCCTGATCCATGATTTTATGGTAATCATCCAAAAAAAGAGGAGCATGTTTGGGGAGGTAATCAAAGAGAGTATAGGTTTGCTGATAAAAAAGAGAGAGAAATTTTCGACTATCTGCATGGAGACGCTGGTGATGCGCTTCTGTGAGTATCTCAGTCAAATAGGATTTGAACTCTGGATGAGGACTTTTTTGAATCAGATTTTCTAGATTCTTCTGTCCTCTTAGAAAATCATCTTTAGTTAGTAACATATCACTAACTGGATGAACTATTACCGCATCTAGATTTTCTAGTGAACGTTGAGTCTCTGGAGAAAAGGTCCGAATGCCATCAATCTCATCTCCAAAAAATTCCAGGCGATAAGGGAAATCTTGACTGGCTTCAAAAAGATCTACAATATCCCCTCGAAGACTAAACTCTCCCTGTTGGCTTACCTGTGAAACCTTTTGATAGCCCATAGCCAGTAGGGTATCTTTCAATTCTGTCAGATTTCTTTCTTCTCCAACAGAGAAAGACTGAATCATAGAGCTGACAGTCTTTGGATTAGGTAAGAGCAAACGACTACCACTTACATTGGCAATGACGATTCCTTCTTTTTCTGGAGCTAAAAGAAAGTCCAGAGCTTCCAGACGAGAAAAGATCCGTTCCTGGGAAGCAAAGACAAACTCTGCCAAAGGATTGTCATCTCCGAGGAAAAGATAGACCTTTTCTTCGCCTAATAAACCCAATAAATCACTGGCGAGCCGTTCTGCTTCATTTTGGGAAGAGGTCAAGACCAAGACCTTGTGTCCGTCTTCGACAGCTGTCGCCATGGTAATAGCTTTTGTAGACGAAGACAGTCCTAGTAGAAGAGAGCGACTTCTTTTTTGTTGGTCTTGTTGCCATTTTCTGATATTTTTATTTTGTTGAAATAGATCAACCAGTGTCTTATATTTATCCATTGTATTGTTGCATTTTTTTTTCAAACTGCCCTTCTTTTAAATAAACACGAAGGGCTTCTTCTGACTTGTCGATAGCAAGGAGGATGGTAGCATAATCATCCTGATCGAATTTCCCTAAGACATGGTGGACTACTGACATGCCATGCTTGGGTCTTCCGATTCCAATCTTGATGCGATTAAAGGTCTGAGTTCCAATATGGTTGATAATTGATTTGATTCCGTTGTGGCCTCCAGCTGATCCTTTGGCACGAAGACGAATCTTGCCGACTTCCATATCCAAGTCGTCATAAATAACGACCAAATCTTCCACCTCTAAACCATAATAGGTCAAAAGCGCGTGTACGGCCTTGCCACTCTCATTCATAAAAGTGGTTGGCTTGACTAAAAGTACCTTTTCTCCATCTATAAAGGTGGAGGTCACATCTGCTTGAAAAATCTTATCATGTAAAAAAGTGAGGTTGAGAGACTTCGCCAGCTGATCCACTAACATAAAGCCAACATTGTGTTTGGTTTCCACATATTTATCTCCCGGATTTCCCAATCCGACGATTAATTTTGTCATTTACTTTCCCTTTCAAAAGCCAAAAGGGCTGGAATTTTTTTCCAACCTTTTGGTTATTTACTTATTTTCTTTATACATTGAAGCGGAATTCCATGATGTCGCCATCTTGAACGACATATTCTTTTCCTTCTTCTCGCAAGCGTCCTGCTTCTTTTACAGCCTTTTCAGATCCATATTTGACCAAATCATCATAAGACATGGTTACAGCACGGATAAATCCTTTTTCAAAGTCTGAGTGGATAATTCCAGCTGCTTGAGGAGCTTTCATACCACGTTTGAAAGTCCAAGCGCGAACTTCTTTTTCACCAGCTGTGAAGTAAGTTCCAAGTCCAAGTAAATGGTAAGCTGCACGCGTCAACTTATCCACACCTGATTCTGTCAAACCAATGGCTTCAAGAAACTCTTTTTTATCTTCATCGTCTAATTCAGAAATTTCTTCTTCAGCACGCGCAGAAATCACTACTACTTCTGCATTTTCTGTTTCTGCGAATTCACGAATTTGCTTCACATAATCGATCGAATCTGGGTCTCCAACGACATCCTCATCCACATTCGCTACATACAGAACTGGTTTAGTGGTCAAGAGGAAGAGACCTTTGACAACTTTTTGTTCTTCGTCTGTGAATTCAATGGTACGAGCTGACTTCCCATCCTCAAGAACAGGTTTAATCTTTTGAAGAACGTTAAATTCTGCAACGGAATCCTTGTCTTTTTGCGTACGAGCCATCTTTTCCACACGCGCATAGCGTTTATTCACAGATTCTAAGTCAGCCAAAATCAACTCTAGGTTAATAGTATCAATGTCTGCTAGTGGATCAACAAAAGCATCTTCACGACCTTGCTCCCGCATGACATTTTCATCATCAAAAGCACGTACCACATGGACAATGGCATCCACTTCACGAATGTTGGCCAAGAATTTATTACCAAGTCCTTCCCCTTTAGAAGCACCTTTTACAATCCCTGCTATATCTGTAAATTCAAAGGTTGTCGGAACTGTCTTCTTAGGAGTGATCATTTCCGTTAATTTTTGGAGGCGTTCATCTGGAACTTCTACCATTCCAACGTTTGGATCAATGGTCGCAAAGGGATAGTTTGCAGCCTCTGCTCCTGCTTTGGTAATTGCGTTGAATAGGGTTGATTTACCAACGTTTGGCAAACCAACGATACCTGCTGTTAAAGCCATTTATCTTCTTCTCCGTTCACATTTCAATCCCTTTTATTATAACATAATTCAAAGCACAAGATAATGAAAAAATACTCTCTCTTAAAACTAAAAGTCACCTATCCAATCCTGTAAGAATATGGTATAATCAAACCAACAATAATAAAGGAGTTTTCGTCATGAAAAAACTATCAATTAAATCGATCCTTCTGCCTCTTTTAGCAGTCTTTACCCTATTTCTTCTGGGAGCTTGTGGACAAAGTACAAAAAAAGGGTACCTTCAATTAATTAACCAAGATAAGAAAACTGATATTCGTTTGATTGTTGAATATCAGGGGGATAAAATTCTAAGTACAGATTCTACAAGTGTTATTTACTACGAAGGAGCAGGATTGCCAAAAGAACAATTAAAAAAAGTTATTGATGAATACGATAAAAAATTCAAAGATGTCAAAGGATTCTCACACTCTGCAGAATACAAAGATGACTATGTTGTTGAGAAAACAAAGATCGATTATACCAAGGCAGATTTAAAAGAATTACAAGAAAATCAGTTAATTGCTACACAAGAAAATCAAAATGTTGATTACATTGGCTACAAGACAACACTTAAAACATTTAAATCTAATGGCTTCAAAGAAGTAAAAGATGGAAAATTTGAAGAATTAAAATAATACAAAAGGTTCAGTCACATAGATGACTGAACCTTTTACAATACTTTTTTCATTTTTCGATCAAAATCATGACGGCTCATCATGACTATATGATCACAATTGCTACAACGAATTTTAATATCTGCCCCTACTCGCCGAATTTCCCAACGATTGGCTTTTTTCCCTGTTGCTTTAATAATACAAGCATGGGGTTTTTTCATTTCTACAAAATCACCGACCTGATACATGGATTTTCCTTTCATCAACATAGAAGACGAAAAGCTAGCCTGTTCAATGCTAGCTTTTGACCCTTAATTGGTCCGAACTGGTGTAATTAATTGAATGAAGCGTTCAGACTCCTCTGCTGGTACCAAAGTAAAGGGACGAACTGCAGAGATGAAGCGAATGACGACTTTTTCACTTTCAATGGCTTTCAAAGCGTCAATCAAATAAGTTGGGTTAAAGCTGATGTTTAAATCATCTCCCGAAACTGCTTCTGTATCAATTTCTTCATTCACGCGCCCTACTTCAGGAGAATTTACGTGGGCAGAAACGACCCCACTAGTGATTTCTAATTTAACAGTACCGTTTTGAGTAGCATTAGACAACAGGCGGGCCCGTTCCATGGCTTGGCGAAGATGAGCAACTTTAAAGGTTACTTCCGAACTAAACTCTGTTGGAATCAAGCGATCCGTATCTGGATAGTTTCCTTCCAACAGGCGTGTATAGAAACTGATATTGTCACTTCTAAATAAAATCTGGTTATTGGCAAAGAAGACTTCAACCTGTTCAATCTCATCTGAAAAGACAGACGTTAATTCGCGTAAAGAACGGCTTGGAATCACAACATCAAAGTTATCCCCATTTTTTTCAAGGGTAATATTTTTTTGACTCATTCGATGAGAATCCGTTGCCACCGTTTTTAATTCCTTGTGATCAGAAAGAACAAAATGAACTCCTGTCAAAATCGGACGACTTTCTTGGGTACTTGCTGCAAAAGCTGTCTCAGAAATGATTTTCTTCAAAGTTTGAATTGGGAGCGTTAGAGGGTTGCTGGCTGAAATTTCTTGAATGCGAGGATATTGTTCTGCATCTTTTCCTTTAAGGGTAATTTCTGATTTTCCACTAACTAATACAATTTGTTTTTGTTCGATTTCTTTCACATCTAAAACGACATCTGGTAGACTGGACACAACATTGATAAAGAAAGTTGCTTCTAAAAGAATAGCACCTGGTGTCGTTACAAGAAGGCCTGCATTTTCATCTTTAACAGAAATAAAGTACTCGATTGAAATTTGTCCATTTGATCCAATGAGAGTAATCCCTTCAGAAGTGACATCAATCTTAATAGTGGATAAGATAGGAATGGCATTTTTTGAACTAATGGCTCTTTTTGTCGTATTTAAAGCTTGCAGGAAATAAGCCTTGTTAATAGAAAAATTGATCATGAGATCTCCTTTTATTATTTTAGTATTAGTAAGTTAATAGTAATAGTAGAGTGTGTGGAACATGTGGAAAACTCTTCTAAAGCCAGACAGGAATTGAAAAGTGCCTTGTTCACAACATGTGGAAAAAGAAGCAAGTTTTTCTAGGATTGTCCACATGGGATTACTTTAATTTTTTCTTGATGGTTTGAATCTCAAGTCTGAGATTGTCATCAATTTCGATCATCCCTTTGATTTTTTCATAAGCATGCATGACCGTTGTGTGGTCTTTTCCTCCAAATTCACGACCGATACGAGGAAGACTATTGTCGGTCATCTCGCGGGCGAGGTACATAGCTACTTGTCGAGCTAGGACAATATTTTGAACTCGTCGAGAGCCTTTCATTTCATTGACACTGACATTGTAAAATTTTCCAACTTCCGTTTGAATCTTTTCAATAGGAATCACCGTAATTTGTAAGGCTTCATTCTTACGAGCTCGAATGGCTTCAGCTGCGACATCTATTGTAATATCTTTGATTTTTTTAACTCTTGCTACAAGAGAGATATCATTCAACGCACCCTCTAAGTCTCGGACGTTAGAATCAAATTGACCTGCTAGGTATTCGAGTGTATCATCCGGGAAAGTAAAGTCCAGGTCTTCGATTTTATTTCTCAAAATAGCGATTCGAGTTTCAAAATCTGGCGGTGTAATATTTTGCGTCAAGCCCCACTTAAAGCGCGTGACTAAACGTTCTTCTAAGCTATCTAAATGATCAGGACTACGATCGCTAGTTAGGACAATCTGCTTATTATCCCCATAAAGAGCATTAAAGGTATTAAAGAACTCTTCTTGAGTTGTAACCTTTTTTCCTCCAAGCGATTGAATATCATCAATTAAGAGCAGATCCAAGTTTCGATAGGTTTTTTTAAAGGTATCCATATCATTGAGGCGAAGACGCTCTAAAAATTCATTGATAAAGGATTCTGCTGGGATGTATTTTACTCGAGCATTTGGGTAGTTTTCCATAATCTGATTCCCAATTGCGTTGAGCAAATGCGTTTTACCTAAACCAGGTCCTCCATAGATAAATAAAGGATTATAAGTGGTAGCTAGGTTTTCAGAAACTGCTAAAGCGGCAGCCAAAGCCCATTGATTTCCATCTCCACTTACAAAATTATCAAAGGTGTATTTCTTTCTTAATCCTGTTTGGATAGGAGGCAAATCTACTATTGGAGCATGGCTCACTGCATAGTCTCTGGTTGTTTCTGAAAGGGGAATAAACTCCTTTTCTTCTTCCTCTTCTTCAAGATTGAATTGATAGGAAATGGTTAATTCTACTGCATAAATTTCAAATCCAGCAGTCAGAATCACCTTTGTCATATTCTCTTCCCAGAATAATTTCTTTACTTCTGCATCTAAATAAATAACGGCTTCTTGTTGATCGACTTTGATGAGTCTTGAAGTAAGGACAAAATAGTCAAAGATTTCTTTTTTAAATGTCTTTTTACTTAATTCAATCACACGATTCCAGAATGTTTCTTCTCTTGACACTTATCGCCCTCCTATTCATTTTTACTTGCTATGTTTTTCTTATTTTATCATAAAAGGAGGGAGTTTTCCACAACTTGTTCTAAGGGAATAAAAAAGAGTTTTTTCCACAATATGTGAATAGTTATCCCCAATGTGTGTAGAAGTTTTCCACAAGTTGGGGATAAGAGAGGAAAAAATAGGAATATCAAGTAAGGAGGAGTTTTAAAGAAGTGGATAAATCTGTTAATTGTGTTATAAAAAATAACAGCCTCATTTGAGACTGTTAATAATTCGTTGGTATTCATCAAGGTTGTTAAATGAAATATGAATACTACCTTTTTCTTGTTTTGTCAGACGGATTTCTACTTCGGTCCCTAGAATCTTTTTTAATCTGTTTTCTTCCTGTGCTAAAAAGAGTTCTTTCTCTTTTTTACTAGGTGTTTTCTTTTTTTGACAAACCTTTTCTTCCAAACTACGAACGCTTAGCCCTTCTTTCAGAGTTCGTTCCAACCAATAGATTTGTAGATCTTCTTTTAAAGGAACTAAAATGCGGGCATGTCCTTGTGAAATTTGATCATTTTTGATGGCTTCTTTGACAGCTGGTGAGAGATGAAGTAAACGGACCATGTTGCTGATGTAAGGACGAGATTTTCCCATAAATTGTGCAATTTCTTCATGGGTAGCTCCTTTATCAATAAGATGTTGGTAGGATTCGGCCTCTTCAATTGGATTCAAATCTTCTCTTTGTAAATTTTCGATAATGGCTTGTTTGATCATGTCATCATCTGATAAGTCTCTTATAATCGCAGGGATTTCTTTGAAACCAGCCATTTGAGCTGCTCGGTAGCGTCTTTCTCCAGCAAGTAGTTCATAACCAACAATAGGAGATTTTCGAACAATAATGGGCTGGATTAATCCATTTTCTTTGATTGAAGCTGCGAGTTCTTCTAATTTCTCTTGTACAAAGGTTTGACGAGGTTGAAAAGGATTGGTTCGTATTTGCTTTACGTCAATAATATCAATTTTTTCCATGATGTATATAGCATAACACACCTTTACAATTTCGTAAAGGTGTGTTGACACTGTTGTAAATTTACTTAATTTCCAAGATTTTCTGTAGATTTTGTCAGCTCAATGGTCGCTGTTTTTTGCTTACCATCTCTATAGAAAATGACTTTAATTTTATCACCAATTTGATGAGAATAGAGGGCAGATTGTAAATCTGCAGTTGATTCAATGGTTGTGTCATCGATTTTTGTAATGATATCTAATCGACGCAAATATTTGGATGCCGGCATATCATTTTCAACTGAGCGGACAAGAACCCCACCTTTGAGTTTGCTTGGAATGTCTAATTGGCTAAGATCAGAAGAGGATAGGTTAGCCAGGTCCATCATGGTAATTCCAAGAGCTGGACGAATGACTTTACCATCTTTTTCTAAATGTTCAATAATATTTTGTACATCATTTACAGGAATTGCAAACCCCATTCCTTCAACCGCAGTTTGGCCATTTGAAGAGATTTTACTTGAGGTGATTCCGATGACTTGTCCCTGAATATTGATAAGAGGACCGCCAGAATTCCCTGGGTTGATTGCAGCATCCGTTTGCAACGCTTTTGTAGATACATTTTGGCCGTCTTCTGATTTGAGCTTCACAGTACGTCCGAGACTAGAGACAATCCCTTGGGTAACGGAATTGGCAAATTTTGTTCCTAAAGGACTACCAATAGCGATTGCGGTCTCTCCAACAGTCAACTTAGATGAATCCCCAAATTCAGCCACGGTCGTAACATTATCTGAACTGATTTTAACAACCGCAATATCTGAGAAAGTATCAGAACCAACAACTTCTCCAGAAACTTTATTTCCATCTGCAAAGAGAATATCGGCTTTTGTTGCTCCCATTAATACGTGGGCATTGGTTACTACATAAGCGTCTTTACCATCTTTTTTATAGATAACACCTGAACCTTCACTAGCTACTTCTGGATCAGAATCTGTTTCTCCATTGATGAAACCTTTTTCAGAGGTTTCAGCGTAGGTAATAACAGAAACAACAGCATTTTTAACCTTATCAACGGCTTCACTAGTTGATGTTGTATTCTTATAAGCACGATTGACTTTGGTAGATTTTATTTCTTGACTAGAATTTGTAGAATTCCCCTTGGTAAACTGGAAAGAGGTTAAGGTTCCTAAGATTCCTCCAGTAAAACCAATGATAAGAACAAGTAAAAGTTGCAAAGCTTTTTTTAGAAAATTTGATGATTGTTTCATAGTTTTCTCCTATTGTTCCAATTATGGAAAAGTATAGACCTAGTTTCTTAATTATAACTTAAAATGGAATTTTTTTCCACAAGTTGTGGAAAACTGTGTATAAGTGTGAAAAACGTGAGTATAGAGCCATTTTTTGAAAGATAGATGCTGGTCTATTTGTTGAAGACTTGTGTATAAGTTCATTTGTGTTAGAATATGAATATGAAAATTAAGATTGTAACAGTTGGAAAATTAAAAGAAAAGTATTTAAAAGATGGGATTGCCGAATATACTAAACGCTTGAGTCGATTTACGAAGGTAGAAATGGTAGAATTGCTGGATGAGAAAACTCCAGATCGGGCCAGTGATTTAGAAAACCAGCAAATCCTGGAAAAAGAAGGAAATCGCATATTAGCTAAAATTGGAGATCGTGAGTATGTGATTGCCTTAGCGATTGAAGGGCAACAATTTCCATCTGAGAAGTTTAGTCAAGCCTTAGAAGAGGTGACTGTACGAGGGTATTCTGAAATTACCTTCGTGATTGGAGGAAGTCTAGGTTTGTCTTCAGCAGTTAAAAAACGAGCGAATTTACTTATGAGTTTTGGAAAGTTAACCCTTCCCCATCAATTGATGAAGCTTGTTTTAATCGAACAAATCTACCGGGCATTTATGATTCAACAAGGAAGTCCTTACCATAAATGAATCTTGACGCTCCTCCTATTTTCTGATAGAATAAAAAGAAATCTGGTCTCATAGCTCAGCTGGATAGAGCATTCGCCTTCTAAGCGAACGGTCGCAGGTTCGAATCCTGCTGGGATCAAAATAAAAAAACGTGATTTTTATACAAATCACGTTTTTTTTATTACTTAGTTTTTAAAAAACTAGAATTTTTCTAAACATATGGGATAAAAAAATTGCAAAAACTAGATTTTTCGTTCCAAATAGCTGTAAAAATGAACCAAATAGCGGAAATATTAAAAAAGTCTTTGATTTTTTACTAAAATTTATGTATATTAAATTTAATAATTTAATAATCAAATAAATTATAAGGAGATTTTTTTATGAAAAACAATCCATCAACAGTTTCTAAAGAATTTAAGGTTCTTACAGAAAAAGAATTGCAGCAAATCTGTGGAGGGGATAAACATACAAAAATTTTAATTAGAGATTTGTTTAAAAAAGGTAAAAAATAATGTCGATGAATTATGTGTATTTTATTCTCATTGGATTACCCTTGATTTTATCTTATCCATTAATTGATAGACAGTTAAAACATAAGCATTCAAAATTCTATTTAATTTTAATTATTTCTACTTTACTTCATGTGATATCTTTTATTTTAGGATATTTTGACTTAGATTTATTATATGCTTTCTTTATTTTAGCTTATCCTATATTTTTCTACTCATACTATAGATTCTTTTGTAGATATGATCATTATTTTGCCATTTTATATTCTCTGTTTATTTATCTAGCTTTTGAAACAACAGATACTTTTTTATCAGTAATTTTATCGTCTATAACTGGAGACTACATAGCAACTTATTATTCTATATTTTTTGTTACTCTTATTTCAATTTTATCGATTGTTATCATTACGAGAATTATTTCTATTCTCGAAGTGAATCTTCTCTATTTTAAAGAGCGGGTTTTTAAGAAATTTGTCAAACAATTGATCGTTAGTTATCTTATTTTAACCTTAGTATTGAATGCTTCTCATTGGATAAGTGATATTGCTCATTTCAATAGTTTTGGTAGCATGGTAGCAACGATTTGTTTCTTGATATTTATCGGAACCATGGTTCAAATGAAGACGGTTCGAGATCGTTATGAAAAGAAAATGGAGTTGAAGCAAAAGAGGTTCGAACAGCGCCAAATGGAGCAGTATATGAATAAAATTCAAGGCCTCTATTTAGAATTAAAAGGTTTTCGTCATGATTTTGGCAATATTATCACTTCCTTAAATTTAGCGATTGAGGAAGAAAATATTGAGGATATTAAACGAATTCAAAGAGATGTTCTTGAAGAATGCTACGGCCAACTCCAAAAAGAAGAATATACAGGATTTGACCTAGGAAATATTCGAGATTCTGCTTTGAGAAGTATCCTAAGTAGGGGATGGATCTATGCAGAGGAAATGGGTGTTAAACTAACCTTTGAAACAGAAGATATTATTGAAAAGGTTCCAATGAGATTGTTGGATCTCGTACGAACTGTTGGAATTTTAGTCAATAATGCTATTGAAGCTGCTAAAATGAGTCAAGAAAAAGAAGTTCAAATAGCGGTTTTTAATATGCCGAATGGAGTGCATCTGATCATAAAGAACTCTGTTTCTGATGAGCCGATTAATTGGAATAAGCTCTATGAAAAAGGATTTTCAACTAAAGGGGATCGTAGAGGAATGGGCCTTGCGATTGTAAAAGAGCTTATTGGAGAATATGCTGCTATTTTTCTAGAGACAGAATTGATCAATGGAAAATTTACGCAGAGCTTAGTTATTGGAGAGAAAGGAAGATAGATGAATATTGTATTGCTAGAGGACGAAATTTCTCAACAAGTTCGAGTAGAGAAACATGTGAAAGCTATCGCTGAGGAGGAAGGCCTACGATTAAATATTGTTTCCACCAGTAAAATAACTGAACTAAAGGAATATCTAACCAATGGTGATTTTCATCAGCTTTTCTTCCTTGATATTGATATCAAAGGGGATGAAAAAGCTGGTATCAAGGCAGCTCAAATGATTCGTGAGGTCAATCCTTTTGCCATCATTGCCTTTATCACGACGAAATCGGAATTTGCTACTATTACCTATCGTTACAAGGTATCAGCTCTTGAATTTATTGAAAAAACCTTGAATGAAAACTTGTTTAAGGAAAAAATTCGAGAATGCATTCTCTACTTGAAGAGGAATGTGATTGAAAATAAAAATATCATTGATTTCTTTGAGTACAGTTTCAAAAATATGGAAATTCGAGTTCCATACCGAGATATATTGTACATTGAGACAACTGGAGTTTCCCACAAATTGCGACTTGTTGGAAAGAATTTTCAAAAGGAATTTTTAGGGACTATCAAGGATATACTTGAGAAAGATGTAGACAATCATTTCTTCAGTCCTAATCAGTCTTATATAGTCAATCAAAGAATGATTGTCAATTTTGATCGTCGCAAGAGACTCTTGATGTTAGAAGAGGAGACAACTTGCCCTGTTTCTCGTACACAGGTGAAAAGGGTCGAAGAATTATTAAATAAAATACAGAAAAAGGCTTGACAATTTTTGAATCGATGGTATAATGGGATATGTTCTGTTAATGACATGGTCCGTTGGTCAAGGGGTTAAGACACCGCCTTTTCAC
>NZ_JWAK01000022.1:0-521 GCF_001069335.1 Streptococcus sp. 1171_SSPC | reverse complement strand
GTTGAAGTTGGTAAAGAACAAGTCGCTGTTGACTTGAATGTAGTAGTGGAATATCAAAAGAATGTTCCTGACTTGTACAAACACATTAAAGAAGTAGTTGCAGAACAAGTTTCTAAGATCACAGATTTGGAAGTTGTCGAAGTAAACGTGAATGTTGTTGATATTAAAACGAAAGAACAACATGAAGCAGATTCAGTAAGCTTGCAAGATCGTGTAACTGGAGTTGTCGAAACAACAGGTGAGTTTGCATCTGAACAGTTTGAAAATGTTAAAACAGGTTTGGGTAATGGATTCTCAGCAGTTAAAGAAAAAGTTGGTGAAGGCGTAGAAGCTGTAACTGACTCTTCATCAAATGAAAAACCACGTGTTCATTAATTTAGAAAATTAAACACTTACAAATAAAACACATATGGAGGTAAGACTATGTCTACAGAAGAAAAAGTAAACCAAGCAAAAGGTGCAATCAAAGAAGGTGTCGGTAAATTGACTGGCGACAAGAAAACAGAAAAAGAAGGAGCTGC
>NZ_JWAK01000021.1:0-28884 GCF_001069335.1 Streptococcus sp. 1171_SSPC | reverse complement strand
CAACTGAAGAGCCGACTACAACTTCAACTACCACAACAACCAAAGAAGATACAACCACTTCAACCACTACAGGCGAAACAACTACAACTACAACTACTACAAGTGAAGAACCGACTACAACTTCAACGACTACTCCAACACCAACTCCGTCATCTTCAACAACTGAAGGTACCGGCGACGGCAAAGGTCGTAAGAAAGTTCTCCCAAGTACAGGTGAAGTCGCAGCTACTGGATTCATTGTCCTAGGAGCAATTGTTCTATCAGGTGCTATCTTATTGAAACGTAAACTTTCAAATCAATAAACCTGACTAAATCGAAACCTCTAGCTAATGGCTAGAGGTTTTTTGTCTTCTAAAACAACATTCCTACTGGCAACAGCATCTTCCTAGCAGGTCGTAAGGAGATTCAAGATGGACCTATTTAGATATTTTTCTAAATAGAGTTGACAAAATAATAGTGGAGTTGTACAATCTATTTAGAAAGATATCTAAATAGATTAGAGGAGATAGAGAATGAATTTTGCGCAAACATTTAAAGCTTTATCAAATCCGATAAGAAGAAGTATCTTAGAACTGCTAAAGGCGGGGAAATTATCTGCTGGTGATATCGTTGGCCACTTTGATGTAGCAGGACCGACCATTTCCCATCATTTAAGTATTCTCAAGCAGGCGGATTTAATTCGAGAAGAAAAAGAAAAGAATTTTATCTACTATGAACTCAATACTTCTGTCTTAGAAGATTTAATGGTCTGGCTCGTTGATTTGAAAGGAGATTCTACTGATGAAAATGAATAAAAAACTATTACTATTAACTTCTATTGTGATACTTTTCCCCATACTTTGGGGAGTGATGATTTGGTCGCAGCTGCCTAACCAAATCCCCATTCACTTCAACTTTGCAGGTCAGGCCAATAGCTTCTCATCGAAACTACTGGCTGTGATTGGTCTTCCTATTTTCCTTCTCTTGGTGCATCTGTTTGTGATTTTCGTAACCTCACGCGATCCTAAGAATCAAACTATGAATGAGAAAATGGGAAAAGTGATCTACTGGTTGACTCCAATCGTTTCCTTAAGTCTTTCCTATCTCATCTATAGTAAGGCGCTAGGCTCTACGACCAATCCTTCTATTTTTGTTTCTGCTTTGCTAGGTCTCATCTTTGTCATGATGGGCAATTATATGCCTAAGCTAAAAGTAAATCACACGGTTGGAATCCGCCTCCCTTGGACCTTACAGAGTGAAGATAACTGGCACAAAACCCATCGCTTGGCAGGAAAGTTGTGGGTCCTCGGAGGTTTGATCCTTCTACTTGACGCAGGCCTTCATTTCGCGCTTTCTTATGTGTTGGTGCTGGTCATCCTCGCCATTGTTCCCATTCCAATCCTGTATTCTTATCAAATAAGTCGGAAAAGTCGTTAGTATAACAAACGTAAAAACCAGTGGAAATCCGTGTTAGGGTAACTTCTACTGGTTTTTATAGTGCTTGATTTTATCGTTTTCTTAGCCAAAGCAAATTGAAAAAAGAACGCACTTATCGCGTATTGAATCGAACCAAGTGATGCCTAGTTTTGAGTTGATGGAGCATAGCAGGTTGGCATATATTTCGAAGAATTTCGATATATATGCCATTCTTACCACCACTCAGATAGAGAAGAAGTTATCTTATTAGCAGAAGGTAACAATGGTTACCAATCAAATGATAAATTATTGGAACTGAAGAATCAGAGTGTAGCTTAATTTTAAAATTTGGATTTAATAAAGAACACAGGATTTTAAAAAGGGAATTGGAATTTATGATTAAATAAAATATCCTAACAGTCCTATTAGTAAGAAAATAGTATTTTTTGATGGAATCAACGGATTCATCACTTGACCCTTCTATTAACAAGTTGTACACTATGAATATATGTCACAGTGTAGAGGTTATTAATATGAAGAGAGATATGGATTTATGTCGTTTAATACTTTTTAAAATTGAGAATGATTATAAATCAACTGCGTTGTTTAATTTAAAAATTGACGGATACGATATGGAGACCGTAACCTACCATTGCAATTTGTTGTTTGAAGCGGGGTTAATAAAAAGCTATGAACCAATTTATGCTAGTAATAGAATCTATCATTTTAGTGTTGGTGCTTTGACTTGAGAGGGGCATGATTTTCTAGATAAAATAAGAGAAAATACCATGTGGAATAGGACTAAGAATAGTATCAAAGAAAATGCTCTGCCTTTGACTTTGGAAGTAATTAAAAGTATAGCAACCAGTTTTATAAATGATCGGCTAAGTAAATAATTAGATGGCTCTTTATAAGAATAACAAATTTCCCCATTTCAAACAAACTATTTAAAATTTTTTGAAATTAATAAGCAATCAAAATCTTCTAAATGTTGATATAAAGCTATTTTTAGTCCAATTGAAACTCATACTTTCCAAACCAGGTCTTAAGAAAGCTCGTAAAGCATCACAATTATCAAAACGTTAATCAACACGCTTATATCAACGTTTACAGACATTTAAGAAATTTCTCTTGGATGTCTTTTTTTGTCTAGCTAAATTTTACAAATTGGGCAATTTAGGTTACTCAATAATATAAAAAAGATAAAAATTTAAAGTTCGAATTTTAATTTTAAAAAAAGTAATTATTATTGAATATCTGTTCAAACATTCTTTCTTTTCTAAGGTTAATATAAATATATATACTTTAAAAAAGGAAGTCAAACATCTTGCTCATAGATTTTTTGCATTTTTAAAAAATACATTTTGTCATATAATAATGTGGAAAATTGACGGATTCCTTAAACAATCATATAATATGAATATGTAAACCCTTACATACTATTCTACTTATACTTGATAAAATGCAAGTCCTTGAGGATCTATAAATATATAGACACTCTTCTATTTATAAAGTGAAATAAAGAATCACGGAGAAAGTTTATGGATATTAAAGAGACATTCAACCAGCTAGACAATACAAAATTTAATGATTTCAATAATCGCCTTGAAGGTTTTGAGAAACTTTTTAAAGACAAATATTATTTTACCCATCCCGAAGATTTTAGCTCAATCTTTAGCATTTTGGTAAAGTATGGAAAAAGTACAAGTAAATATATTTTATCGAAAGGAGAGATATATGAGTGAAATAGTTATTAATGCTCAGAATTTATCTAAAAATTTTTATAATTTTGATTCAAGACTCCCATTTATCAAGAGATTTTTGAAACGTAATCAAATAACGATTCGAGCTGTTCAAGATATTAGTTTTACGATTAAGAGAGGGAGTATAGTTGGCTTTATTGGGAGTAATGGAGCTGGTAAATCCACAACGATTAAAATGTTGACTGGGACTCTTTATCCTAGTTCCGGAAAATTAGAAGTGAATGGAGAAATTCCATTTAAAAGAAGTATAAATTTTAGAAAAAAAATTTCAATAGTAGTAGGAAATAAATTACAGTTATTTCAAGATGTTTCGGCTATGGATTATTTTCAATTGATTGGTACTTTATATGAGGTAGAACCGGCGATTTTACAAGAACGAATTCAGGAATTAAGCAATTTGTTGAATGTAAAAGATCAGCTTTACCAGCAGGTCCGGACCCTCTCTCTTGGACAAAAAATGAAAATGGAGTTTATCGCGGCATCTTTAACAAGTCCGGAAATATTATTTTTAGACGAGCCTACTATAGGGTTAGATATACAGTCTAAAAAAGATATCAGAACATTTTTAAAGAAAATGAATGAAGAATGTCATACTACTATTATTTTAACGAGTCATGATATGGATGATATTTCGTCTGTTTGTGACGAATTAATCGTCATTGACAAAGGAAAAATTATTTTGCAGGAGTCAATGGATGTTATTTTATCTAAATTTTCTGATTTTAAATATTTAAAGATAAAAATGACATTAGATTTGGTACCAGAGTTATGCTCTGTTAAAGGAGTAGTAGTCATTTCTCAAACAAAATCGGAATGTATACTAAAAATACCTAGAGATTTTGTCTTTGAGACATTAGAATCAATCAATAAGCTTGTAGATATAGAAGATTTTGAAATATCAAATCTTTCTTTAGAAGAAATTATTTTACAAAACTATTTTACAAAAAAGGAGCACAATTGAAAAAAGAAATGTCTATTATTCTGATATCATTTCGATCTATTTTGAACTATAAATCAAGTGTACTATTGTTAATGTTACAGGCAAGTATACAAATTATGATATCAGTATTTTTATGGACGTATATATATCAGAGTAACCAGATAAATATAGCAGGATATGATTTTACCTCAATGGTTCAATACTATTTGGGGACTATAATTTTTTCATATTTTATTTTTTATCCAGTTGATTGGGAAATCAATGACGATGTTCATTCAGGAAATTTTTTTAGCATATTAATAAAACCTGTTACTTTTTATAAGTATTATTTTTGTAAAATGCTTGGAGATAGGCTTGCTCATTTATTATTTATCATCATTCCTGTCATTTTATTCTCCAGTGTTTATTACAAGAATGAGTTATTAACCATTGAAATTCTTATTTTAGGAAGTATTGCAATTATTCTATCTATGGTTCTATGGTTTTTAATATCATGTTGTGTAGGTATGCTTTCTTTTTGGTTAGAAAATATATTTTTTGTCCTTACTGTTAAAGAAATAGTAATTCAGTTTTTATCAGGAATATTATTGCCTTTAAGTTTTTTTTCAAATAATTTTCGTCTGTTTTTAGATGTATTACCTTTTAAATACTTAGTATATGAACCGCTTCAGATGTTTAGTAATGATACATATAAATTAATAGACTATTTGAGAATTATTTGTATTCAATTGATTTGGTGCATCATTTTTTATATTATATCAAGATTCATATTGAGAAAAGGAGTGGAGCACTTCTCAAATGTGGGAGGATAAAATGTTTAGAATAAAAGTAATTTTTAGGCTACTTCATTTTGGTTTTAAATCTGATATGAATTTTCATTTTGACTTCTTTTGTGGTCTATTTTCGTCGATACTGTGGATTGGTTTACCTATTGTATTTTTTAGATTGATTTTCTTAAACATAGACTCTTTTAATGGTTGGGACTATTATCAAATTTTATTTTTGGTAGGTTCCTACACTATTGTAGATGGAGTTATGATGGGATTATTAATTAGAAGTATGGGAATTTTAGAATCAGATATTTTGAGTGGTAACTTGGATCAAATTTTATTGAGGCCGTTTGATACTCAGTTGTTCTATATTTTTAGATCATTTAATTTAGTTCAATTCGTGAATACTTTTTTTGGTCTTGCGATCATTTTTATAAGTTATGGAAATTTAAATGTACATTTAAATTCATTAAAAATATTATTTTATATCCTTTCTTTAATGTGTGGTTGTATTATATATTATTCAATTTGGTTTCTAATAACGATTAGTTCATTTTGGTTCCCAACTAAATTTTCAAAAGTAGATGTATTTTTGAATTATATTGGAATTTCTAAGTATCCATATAATATTTTTACAGGTATTAACAGATTGATCACTATGTTATTTGTTCCCAATTTATTAATTGCCAATCCTGCAGTATTAATATTTTTAGGGAAAGATACATTGAACCTATTTTTCTATCAAATAGTTTTTACAGTTTTTTTGATTATTATCAGTCGTACAATTTTTAGAAAAGGATTGAAAAAATATGAAAGTGCAGGAAGATAAACAATGTTGTTCAGTTATATGTTTGACTAAAGGAAGTGATTCGCTGTACTTTGTTTTGTGGTCATTGAAACATCAGATAATTATAAACTATAATTTAAAGAATAGTATTATTAACTTATAGGTGCTAAGAAAAAAATTAAAGAAATTCCCTCATTCAATCAAACTTATTCATATTTTTTAAAATAAGAAAATAGTTGGATTTTGATGATGGTTGATATAAAGCTAAACTGAAAGTACCTGAAATCCAACTGTGCCAAACCAGGCTTGAAAAAGGCCCGTAAAGCGTCACAATTTAGTAAACGTTAAAACTTATTTACATTTATTAAAAGCATTTCGTATCAAAAATACGAGATGCTTTTTTCTAGCTTAATTTTACAAATTGGATTTTGAAGGACACCATGGACCTATTTTCAAGTTGATAACGACTACAAATTTGTTCTGGAGACCATGAAGATTGTAATCGCTCTTTAATTTCCTACTTCAATTCACAGGAGTCTAACTCGATTTTCTTCCCTTCTGCTTCGCCAATTGTTCATTGTGTGTTTGTGCTGCTTGTGCAGAGTAAGTGTCATTACCACACTTAATTCTCTTGAGAAGGTTGATTTGTGAACGCCTAATTTTCTAGCTATTTGGCAGGGTTTGAGACCTAATTCTAGGTAAGTCTCTATCTTAATTCGCTCAATTATGGTAATATGATGGTAGCTTACAGATTTCTCCCGTGTTCTGTTTAGTGTGGTTACTTACAGTTTACACGAGATTGGGCTCTATGAGTTTTTTGTTGCACTATATTTTACCATTTATCAAATATAAAAAAGTAAGCTCAGAAAATCTCTGATCTTATTCTCATATCTCTCCAAACAACTTCCGTAAAATTTTCGGTGTGATACGTTGTCCTGGCCCTACGTAAGTATAGGCGTGCAGGTACATGGCAGGATTGAAGTTGAGTTCGATACAGGTGCAATTTGGTAGCTCCTTACTAGCAGGCTTGGTGTAGTCTGGGATAATCAAATCGACTCCACAGGCCCAAGCCCCCATAGCAGTCGCCATATCGGCAGCTAGTTGTTTGTAACTCTCGCCCATCTGGTCAGTCATGTCAATGGAGTCGCCTCCAGTTGAGATATTAGAATTACCACGCAGAAAGGTTTGGCTACCTTTAGGCAAGACTGTATCAGGTGTGTAACCCTGCTGTTCCAACATGAGTAATTCAATATCACCCAGATTGATGATTTCAAGAGGTGAGCGATGGTCGCGACCACGCAGAGGGTCTTGGTTTTTCTTTTCGACTAATTCTCGGATGCTTGAGCTTCCGTCGCCTACGACATTGGCCGCAACGCGGAGCACGACAGCCTCGCATTTTCCATCCAAGATAAAGAAACGGTACTCGGTCCCTGCCACAAACTCCTCGACTAGCACATGGCTATCTTCCGAAAAGGCGATGTCTAGGGCTTTTTCATAGCCAGAAAGGCTTGTTGACTCTTGGAAGATGGAAATGCCCAGACCGAAGTTGGTGGATTTGGGTTTGACAACAATAGCAGAGTTGGCTATTTGTCCGTAGTACCGCAAGGCATCGTCCTTGTTAGCAAATTCTGCTCCCGCAGGTACTGGAAAACCAGCCTTGTCCAAAATCTTTTTGGTCACAACCTTATTAGCCATGGCCAGTGGAATTACGTAGTTATCTTTGGATGTCATGTTGCTATTTTTAATGTACTCCACATGGTCACCATGCCAGAGTTTGAGAAATTGGTCTTCCTCATCTAAAATTTCTACGTTCAAGCCCAGCTGAATGGCGTCAAAGAGAATCATTTGGGTGGAGAGTTCCATGTTTTCATAGCCTTTGAGGGCATAAGGTGCTGTCCAAGCATAGTCATGAAAGGCTTGTCCTTGTTGTTGGCCAAATTTTTCAAGGGACCCTTCTTCAACCTGCTCTGCTATTTTTCCAGAAAGGGTCAAACGTGGATCAAGAAGAGAGGCCTCCACCTTAGTGATAAGCTGGCTATAATAGTCATCCAGTCCAAAGTGAGCGACGATGTCCTTCATGGCTGTCACGATAGGTTTAGGGTCAGCCTCTTTAGGAAGTGGTGTGTGGGGATGGCTGAGAGCGATTTGGTTGTTGAGAGTAGCAGCTACTGCCAATTCTTCGTCGACTTGCTCCATGTCGTCTAGCCACAAGAGTGCGAGTGCAAAGAGGTGGGTGGTGTCTAGTGTTTCTTGGCTGATTGCCAGTGGCTCAAAGGGGTTGAGGTCAAAGTTGCGGAACTCTAGATAGGAGATGCCCTTAGTCAAAAAGTCCCGGCTAGTCTTAGCACCGCGTAAACGGATGGCAGAGTAAAATTCTTTTTCAGAGGACAGTTGCCCAGATCCAACAGCGTTTTCGATGTCGGTCACGTATTGCTCCAGTGAAGAGAAGGAAATGTGAACATCGGGGGCATTGACATAGCCGTAGTTGGAGTTACGAATCGACCGCACGCAACCAATTTCATCTGTCAAAAACCCTTTTTCTGCTAGCGGGCTTGCTCCGTAAAGGTAGGTCAAGAGCCAGCGATAACACAAGAAGTTCTGAGCTAACTTGAGATAGAGGGCATTCTTGAAGGTCAGTAAATCGTCATAGTCACTGACTTCAAAGAGCTGCTGGGTCAGATCTTTGCCGAGTTCAAAATTATAGTGAATTCCAGATATGGACTGGAGCAATTTGCCGTAGCGTTCTGCCAAACCAACTCGGTATTGATACTCGTAGTCACTTTCCAACTGGGCAATCTGAATCTCTTCTTCTACAATCACAGGTGGCATGGATAAAGGCCAAAGATATTCTGACTTATCCATTGAGCGAATAGCCACATCGGTGATGGCCCCGAGGAAGCGACGAGCTTCCGTGGTCGACTGTGCTACCAGTGTAATGAGCTCTAGTTGAGGTTCGCTATAATCTGTCTGGATATAGGGATGGAAACTGCGAGAACCCAATTTTTCAGGGTGTGGCGTTTGAGCGACACGGCCTTCAGTATTGATTCGTAGAGATTCGCGCTCCAGACCAAAGGTAGCTTGTAAGATGGGAGTATTTGGGGATAATTTTTGAAATACGTTTGATAGGTTCATGATTGGGCCTCGAAATAACTAGTTTCTCTATTATTTTATCAGTTTGTTAAATAAACTCAACTTTCTGCTACGGAGATGGAGAAGGAAATGCTCGGACGAATTGACTATTTACTTGCATTAAATATAAGCAAAAGCATTAGTAGAAGTATTGAAACTACACCTAATAGTTTTTTCCCCACACTCAATCTCTCATTTCTGTCTTTTTTTCGTAGACAGTTATAAAGTCGATCAGAATAAACCTTGTAAGTGTATAAGTTAATTCTTACAGACCTAAACTATTCCCCTATTTAAAAAATAATGATTCATATTTTATGAAATTAATTAGTAGATATAGTTCTGAAAAGCCGTTATATTACGCTGTTTTTAGTCCAACTGAAATCCATACTTTCCAAACCAGGTCATACGATCTGTGAGAAAAAGAACACATAACAAAAAGAGGAGCTTCACAATAAAGTTCCTCTTCTTTTATATATCCGAATCATTATTCTTATTTCAAAAAAGGTAGTGAAAAAGGTAGTGATTCGGTTGATTTATATTGCAATGTAGTGAAATTTAGAATTTCAAGAATCGCTTAAAATCAAGGTTTCTAACATCTATTGACGTGTAGTGAACCCCTATTTCACCTCTGTAAAAGTTAACTTATATGCCTACAAAGCTTATTTTAACAGGCTTTACGACTGTTTATAAAGAAAAAGTAGAGAAAAAGGTAGAGTTTCAAATGACTGTTAATTTTCACTTTTTATTTGTGAAAGTCTTTCCATTAAAATATCGACTGCTTCATTCTTTCGGTTAGGATCTAATTCTGCATAGATATCCATTGTGGTTGAAATAGATCTGTGACCCATACGCTCTTGCAATTCTTTCCAATTTGCTCCAGAGTTGAGCATTAAAGATGCATGAGTATGGCGGAATAAGTGAAAACCATAATCAGGTAAACCTAACTCTTTTAATCGTTTAATAAGAGTGGCTCGCTCATTTCGATCAGTCATGTAATTTCCATAGATAGTGGGAAATATCAATTTAGATTTTGGAAGCCCATGTTTTTCAAAGTAATTATTCATTTCATTGTTAAAATCTTTAAGTTCTTGAATAATGGTAATAGGTACTGATACTTTGCGATTTCCTGAATCAGTTTTCGCAGAATTTTTACAAATAACCTTACCTTTAGTACCTAAGGTTTTGTCTCCTCTCCTCCACATAAGAGTTTTATTTACGTTAATTTCTGATGATTCGAAAAGTAAGTCATCAACTTCCAATGCTAATAGTTCATTAATTCGTAAGGCAGAAGCTAAAAGAGTATTACAAATAAGTTTAAAGCGCCTGTTGGCTCTTGAGTTTGGGAGCGTATCTAGGTAATTCAACCATATAGCGATATCTTTTTCATGTAGAACTTGAATTCGGTTTTGAGGTGCTTTAGGCTTGGGTGGTATCCTGACTTGTTTTGCGGGATTATTCTTTAGATTACAGTGTACCATTCCGAAATCAAGAATATCTTTTAGTTTATGAACGACTGCGCCATAATCAGATGCCTTTCCTTTATCTGCCTTACGTTTTCCCTTATTTATTTCTATTCGAGCTTTTTCTGCTAGCTGATCAACCCATTTTTGAACTTCAGTAGATTCAATAGAATCTATTTTATAATCACCAAATTTTGGGAGGATATATGTATCCAAATATCCCCTTACTCTATTTCTAGTATTATCAGATGATACCCAAGATTTATAACTATCATACCAAAATTCCGACAGTTCTTTTATAGTCCCAACAGATAGAGTTTCTTTTCGAGTAGAATCATTTTCTTCAAATTTTCTTTTAGTCGCTAAATATTTGCGATCTAAGGCTTTTAGTGTTGGAGCTGATATAGTAGTTGTAACTTGTTTTCCTGTTTTTTTATCAGTTCCTAAATAAGCTCCTTTCATAGAATAAGTTATAGAACCATCTTTTTTGATTTTCTTAAGAACTTTCTTATTGTTTCTTTCTATTGTCTCAATTTGCATTTAGTTTACCTCAGATGGTCAAAAATTTAAGAATATCCCCACGTTTATAATACACTGTTCGGGTCCCTTCGATTGGTGGCTCCAATCGTGGCAGTCCTTTACGTTCCCAACTTTTGAGTGTATTAGGGGAAATATTCAGTTCTTTGAGGACTTCCTTTTGGGTCATGATTTCTAACTGATTAGTATCTGATCTTTTATCCATAAGATTTACCAGAACCTGTAATAGATTTTCGATTTTATCTAGTTTTACTTGTTGTAGTGTATCCATATAATTATCCTTTCTAATGTCCTATAACGTATGTAAATTGTTTGGCAGTTTCTGCATCAAATGTACGGTAACTAATCACTCCAAGCCCCTTCACATTACATTCTGAAACAAGAATTGAGCCATCCGATTTAACTTGCTCCACAAAGGCAATATGCCCGTATATTGGATTAGCTCCAGCTTGTCCAGGGCTAAATGATAGAGCAGAGTGTTCAGTTGGTGTATGGGTTGTAGTAAAGCCTGGCTTATTCATCCATTGGCCACCATTTCCCATGAATGGATCAAAGTTAACTCCAACTTGTTTTCCACGGTTAAAGACATACCAAGTACATTCACCCCATGGATAGGTGCTAGTGACATATCCATTTGTATCGATAGCTTTTGTAAGACTATATCCTACCGGAATATCATTTGAAGTAACTCCACCTCCATCTCGAGTTTTTCCAGTTAATTGGATCGGTGCTTTCGGTGTTCCACCATGTTCATCGATATACTGATCTAGCTTTCTCATCGTTTCAGCTCGACGCTTGCCAGAACCGCTAGTATCTGTAAAATAAACTCCTCCATCGACTGTCTGATTCAAAGAACCATTCGCATATTTTTGAGCTTTATCATCTTGAATTTTGAAGGTCTCATTCTTATTTCCAATAATTGTCTGTTGGGTTAGGGCAACTACGGCAACCTCGTCATTAAAATTGTTGGCATTCTCAGGATTTGAATCAAATGCTCCATAACCAAACATGTTGGCTCCAGGATTTCTTGCGACTCCAGCAGTTCCGAGTGAGCTTTCATTTAAGGCAATTGCCACAATACCTCGGACATCTAGATTGGATTTGGCCTCCCATTCTAGGAGTTTTTTACCGTTAATCCGATTCTTATCATAGGAGATTCCTAAAGTGTCTAAAAAGCCGTCTAGTTGAGCTGCTGTAATGCCATATCGATGAACCAATAGATTGTGCGTATAAGGATCTCCAGAGGACCAGTGTTCCGCATAAGTGGCTCCATCTAAACCAGAACCTCCAGTCGGACTTCCTGCTGTGGCAACCGCAAGAATGATAATGAGAAGAAAGGGGAGAATGATAGGGATTAGTCCAACCAGTAAAAACCATTTTAATTTCTTCATAGGACCTCCTTTCTAGTTAGTGTTTGATATAAGCTGTGAATAGCACTGTCCCAAAGCGCCACTTGGCATCTAATACGACAGAATGAGCTTTGACTTGATCCAGTATAGAGTCTTTTTCACGTTCTTTGACAGGAAACAAAAGAAGGAAATCGACTGAGCGTTTCCCTTCTTGGTAAGCTTGAAAAAGAGTCTCTTCAAGAATCCTTGGAAAAGCTGTTCTTGAGTGAATTCTAATATTCATTGTATTCTCCTCTCAATTGATTTAGTCGTTCTGTTAGTTTGTTTCTTCGTTCAATATTTGTTCGTAATTTATCATCTCGTGTCATAGTCTTTCGATAGGCACGAGTAAAGGCATTGGATCCTTGAGCTTTATACATCGCTTTAGGATCTTTGTATTTATCTAGTTCACGTTCCAGTGAATTGATTCGGTGTTGTTTAAATGGAGAAATCCATTCTTCTTTCAGTATCTGAAATTCATCTTTTGTATTCGAAGGAATCTCTGGTTGAATAGGTGCATTCGTGTTCTCACTAGACAGTTCTTTATTCCTTTCTGGCATACTTGGTCTTTTTGTAGACTTAACTTTTGGAGTAGTCATGTTATCTGAGTTTTGTGTTGTTTCAATCTCAGGAGCTACTGTGCTCTCTTGCCCAACAAGTGTTTCAGTTGGAATCTCTGGTTCGAAATCTTCTTCCGGCATCGTGTCTTTCTGAGTAAAGAAAGAGCCTACTTGCTGGAAGTGATCTTTAGAATGCATGACCATTCCTGCTCCAATTCCTGCTCCAGCTAAGGCGAAATTTCCCAAGTGTTGAGCGCTTGAAAGACTGCGAGTTGGAACTTGAGAGGCAACCTCTTTTGTTCGAGTCATTCCGTGCTCCATACGATTTCCAAGATCAGTTGCCATCATACGGGCTTTGGATCCTAAAATGAATTGAATCAATTCAGCCTTGTACTTCCACATGAGAATGTAAATGGTGCCTTTTGAAACAACTGATACTAAGAGTTTAAAGACAAGTCCGAATAGGATAAGAGAAGGCAGAGTTTTTAAAACTTTATCAAAGCCACTGGTGACTAAATTTTCTAAGAGCTTTTCGATGTAAAAGATGAGAAGAGTTAAAAGACTTGTAATTGCTGGAAATGCTAGACCTCCAAACATGACTTTTAAAACTCCGAAAATCAGATCTTGCATTCGAGGAATGAAGGATACTAAAAGGACAATCGGAAAGAGCAGAATCATCATGAGAACTAAGAGTTGAGCCAGAACATTTAAGAGCTGAATTAAGATAACGGGGATCGCTAAGACAAAGGCCTCTACAATTTTAAAGATGACATAGAACATGCGAATAAAGATGAAGTCTGGCATAGCCGATACCCAACGGTTTTCTTCTGAATCTTCATTAGCACCATCTCCCATTTTGTCTAAATAGTCTATGCGAGTTTTGGCTTTCACGGGTTTAAAGTTCCCATTCTTATCTCCTGTTCCAAGAACTTGACTATCGTCAAAATTCTCCTCTTTTCCGTTTTGACTATTCTTGTATTTCCCATTTTCCTGACCCGTATTGACAAAGACATAGGCCTTATAAGATGTTTCTGCTATATAGTTATCTGCCATTGTTTCCCCAACTTTTAGGGACTTGTCTTTTCCATAGTTAATCTCGATGTTTGAAATCTTGGAAGAGACATCTTTGGAAAGGGAGTTGATGGTATCTAGTAAATAAAGACCTCCAGATGTTCCAGCAATGGTCCCAAAGTAACTAAAGCCAAGAAGTATCACCATACAGATATGAATCATAGTTCTTGTGAAACTTCCTTTTGAGAAGAAATACTGGTAGAAGAGATAAAAGGCAAGTCCTAATAACAAAATAGAAATTAAGGAACCACTTGTAATTCCACCATGTGTGGAACCGGTGAAGCCATTCCAGATTTTACTAGCTCCTTTATAGACGTAGTTCTTATACGCAGAGTATAAATCAACACTTTCTAATACACGAATTAAGAGAGAGAAGAAACCAACTACCGCATTGAGAATGAAAAAGAAGAAGTTGACGAAGAGTTCGTTAATTAAGACCCAAGCCCCATTGAAAGATCCGAATTCAGTTTTTTCCATGTAGGACTTGAGAGAGAAGATATCGACTCCTCTTAATTTCTCAAAAGCTTCTTGCATGGATTCACCTCCTTAACTAGCATATTTATTTTCAAGACTTGACGATACCGTAGCTTTCATTGGTTTTAGAAGCATATCAATATCTTCAAAAATGTTGTGAACAGAAATCATATTGAGATTGCCGTAGACATCAGAATAGAGACACTGACCTGAGATCATATTATCAATCCATTCTAGGTTGTTTTCAGTCACTTCAAGGTTGACGTGTCTTAGAATATCTTCTCTTTCTGATTTTTCATAAAAAGCAAAGATAGTCCCAAAACCTGTTGTATCATCGTCATTTTCTGCATCATGCACAGACTGAGTAATAAGAGCAAGCGTATTATTTTTAGAGCGTCCAATCCGGCGCATATTTTTGATAACTGCTTTTCCTTCTGCGGACTTCATAAGGATCCATGCTTCGTCAAAGAACTCAATCGTATCTTCATGTTCGTTGCGTTCTCCAAAGTGAGTACAAAAGGCACCGAGCGCAAACATGAGGGCGATAGAATTTCGTTCATGGTCTGAAATCTTCGTAGAATCATCCTTTGGAAGTTTTAGATTATTGACCTCTAAAACAGTCACACGAGACTCATAATTGAGACCTTTTGTAGTTCCGTCTGAGAAAGCTAACTCTAAAATTGAATTATTGACAATGGATGTTAAGTAGCGTCCGACTGAGGCTATGTCTGGTGAAGCAGCTTCTCTTAAAACTTTTAGAACATGTTTAAAGCCGACCAACTCACCAGCGACTCGTTTTTCTACAATAGTATTGATAGCTTCTGTAATAGCTGTCTTTTGGTCCATCGATACATCATCTACAGCTTGAAGAAGAAACTCGAGCATATTCTTTGCGACCTCTACAGCTTGTTCCTTATCGAGAACTACGATAGGATCTAAAACACCGTGGTTTGATGGTAGTGAGCTATCCAGCGTCACAAAATTAAAGTTCTCAATCTGTTTCTTGCGCTCAGGGTAAAGTCTTGCAAATTCTGGAGAACTAATCACTTTTTGGTAGTGATTTCTAAGTTCACGTTTGGGGTCAATGTAGAGGGTTTTAACATTTTGAAGAGCGACACTTAAAAAGATAATCTGAGCGAGAAAGGATTTCCCTTGGCCTGTTGCCCCAGTGATAATAATGTGAGGGTTCTTGGTGATTTTTCCTGCAATATCTTCTTTATTTCCCACTGTCGCATTGTAGAGGACAATATTTTTTGATGATTCGATAGCTTTTGAGATAGAGTCCCAGCGTCCCGTCCAGTTATCAACCCGGCCGATATACCAGCCAATTCTATTTCCAGAAGTAGTATTGGTAAAGGGCATGAGTTCCGCAAAGCCTCTAGGTGTTACCATGTGAGTCCAGGTGCGAGTTTTCTTTTGAAGTGGTTCTCCGTATAGGAGAGCTTGAAAGAGATAGGGGCCGTCTTGTGAGGCTTCACTAATCTCAACTCCCATATCATCAAAATAGTTAAGGACCACTTGTCGTCTTTGGCGGAGCTGGTAAACACTTGAAGCTGAGACAATCAAGTAGGCTCCATATTCAATAATATCTTCTTTGTTTCCGACTTTACGCATCAGATCTTTTAGAGAGATAGATCCCATAATGATCTCATCTTGTTGGACGGTGTCGGTATTCTCAGCTTCTTCCATAATGTTTCGATAACGAGTGTTGGAGCGTCCCATCTTTCCTTTGATTTTACTAGTATCAATGAATTCAGATTTGATTCGTAACTCAACTGGAAAATTCAAGCGTTGGATGAATTCTCCTAAGTGAAAACCATTGAATTGAACGGGAAACTTTCCAACAGGAAGAATGGTCACAAAGGAGGATCCATAAGGGCTTTCGAGCTTAAGGAAGCCTCCTTTTAGGACTTTAATCAAGGTATCTGTAATATTGAATGAAGCACGATTGGCGATCACTTCTTTCTTGTAATGAGGGATATAGCGGAGGTATTGCATCCGCTGGTAGTAGAAGAGTTCTTCATTGGTGAGGCGCTGTGCTCGAAGGACAGATAGAGCTTGAAAGATAGTAAGCTCATCACTTTGATATTCTTCATACCAAGTTGGACTCAGTTCTAACTCATAGCCAAACCCTTTTGCGATTTTTTCTGAAAAGTCTGTAAAGCTTTCATAGGCCAAGTCTTTAATGGTTGCCCCGTGATTCTGTTTTCGAAGGGTAACTCCAATCACCCAGTCAAACTGATAAGGGATCTCCATCTCGTCTGTCAGACGCTCAACACTGTAAAGAAGCAATTCTTCTCCCAGTTCACGGCTGTCATCTGCTAGAGCATCGGAAAAGTCCCGCATTTTTTCTTCTAGGAGATAGTCTTTTGGAATCAATGAAATCTCAAAGTGTTGATTCTTTTGGAGTTTTTTCATCATTTGCGCAACAGTAATTTTGTGTTTCCATTTTTTCTCATCATCCGTAATGGTGATGGGAGTATTGGGGATTCGATAGAAAGCGACAACGGAATGATCCTTTTTCAGAGCTAGGTTGTCATGTGTTTCTCGAATCGGGTAGGTTAAGGTAATACTCATAGGACCTCCTTTTCTATAGGTTTGTTTTTTCAAAGACAATTTCATCAATTGGTTCTATTCGGTCCTCCTGGTAGATAGCTTTTTGATTGAGTTTGAAGTCCCAAAGATACATCAGGTAGTCAGATAGAAAGAGATGCATCTTCTTTCCGTGAGGTTCATACTCAGTGTAGAACTTGGCCAGTTTATAAGGAAGGTACCAATAGAGCAAGAGAGAAATGGAGTGAGTCATTTTAGCTAATGGAACAAGAATGACTCCTCCAAACAGTAACATCCCCACAAAGACGAGGATGAAGACAATAAAAAAGGACAACTGCATAGGTGTCGCAAAGTACCAAATCCGTGTGCCCTTTTTTGTCTTAATTTCTTGGATCCAATAAGGAGCATTTAGCCCCTTACTGTAATCATAGAGTTTTTCTTCTTTCATGATTAAAGTCCTGTCTCAATTCCAAAGAGGCGCAGGAACCATCCAAATGCTTTGAGGATATCCTGTCCTTTTGCGATGGAGACAATCACGGCATAAAAGCCAACGACCGAAAAGAGTTGGAGCCAGGAGCTGTTTCGCCAAGCCTTGATGGCTAAAAGGACCGCAATAGCTGTTAGGATCCAAATTCCGTCTCCTTGAAGAAAACTTCGTAGGTTGTCTGTGTTCATATGAATTCTCCTATTCTTGGTTATTTGCATAGTTTAAGGGGATTGTGTGCTCTAGTTTAGAGACATAGTAGGTTTTTTCTTTTTCGATAAGGGTAAAGGTAAAGTTTTCAGAGTGAGTGGTTCCTCCCACTTCAAAGGTTGCTTGAACATAGGCTGTTAGCCCCTTTTTATTCTTTTTGAGATAGGTGTAGTCGATACTTTTAAAGGTGGTGTTTGCGACAACATCTACATCTTTTGAAATCAAGTTGAGATTATCCTGATTGGTGGTGTAGTTTGTGAAAAAGACAGTCAGAAACTTTTCTACTTTCTTGTGTACTGAATCAGAAAGACGATCTGTAGTAGTAAGAGTGAGTTTGTCTTCTTCCTTGAAGGATCCAGCTTGTGAGCTTTCTAGGGTAGTGAACCAAGGAAGCCCTGAGATATAGTAGCTGTTTCCTTTTTGAGCATAAGGGATATTGAAACCTGTCACAATTTCTGTTTCTTGTGTTTCCTTGTCATGGCGTATCCATTCCTTGTACTTGATCCGGTAGGTTGCCACATTGTTTTCTACAGTGATTAGTTGAGCGGATAGTAACTCACTTGGATTTCTGACTTGGCCTTGAGATTTCACATCCGGTATAAAGTTATAAAAGCTATTGAGGTAGTCAATCTGTCCTTCTTGTTTTTCAACTTCTTGAGGGAGAGTGAAGTATGCATAGACAAAATCATTGAGATAATACTGGAGCTTATAGTCGTACTGTTTTTCTTCTACAGGTACCTGAGCTTTTTTGGCATGGAGGATTTCCACATTCTTTTCTAGTTTAGAGACTTGATTCGAGAGTGTGATAGCACGAATAGCCCCCGATAGACCAACAAAAAGGAGGAAAGAAATCCCTCCAATAACAGCCAGATTGATTGTTTTCTTGTTGGTGATTTTCAGTTTAGGTGGACCTCCTTTCTTTTCCATCTTTTTAAATTTTGAGAGGTAGTCTCTCGCTTTTAGTAAGTAGTGTTTAGCTTTATCCATAAGACCTCCTTTTAGAGAGCAGCCAGTTCAATGAGTTTAGATCCCTTGGCATAGAGGCGCTTATTAGCTTTTTCGATCTCGCCATTAATGTAATAGTAGCCTCGTAGCTCAGTTTGGAGTTGTTCGATTAGTTCTGGACGAAGATCTTTAACTTCTTCCTTTTTGAGTAGGCTATTTAATTCGCCAGCCTTGGTCCAAGCTTCTCTATGATCTTTCTTTTTAAGTAATTCTCCCAGTTCATTGGTGATTTGAGAGACTTTCTTTTCAAATGTTGTTTTAGTTGCCATTTCAATTTCCTTTCTGAATGTTTCTTGATTGCTTTTAATGGTTTGTTGGATAAAAGCGATGAGTGAGGGACGCATTCTTTTGTTTAGACTAAGGATTTCCCCGTCTAGCGTAAAACAGGCATGTTCATAGTCATAAAAACCGTTCGCATCCGGTAGCTTCTCGGTAGACCTTCCAGCACATTCATAGTAGAAGTCCTTGCCTTTTCGTAAGAGAATGTACATATGCCAGAATTCCTGTTCGGGCAAAAGGAAGAAGTCCGTCTGATAGATTTTCTTAAGCATCTTAAGAAGCCTCTAGAAGATCATCATAGCCCAGAGCTTGGTAGATAAAATCAGAATCAAACCAGAGCCAATCGTTAATCGTAGTCTCTGTCGGTATATCACCAGAGAAGATATCTTCACAGATAACCGTTAAAGTATCAACTCCGCCACGTTCACGGACAGTGTTTAGAGTTTCTAATCCACCTGACCAGGCTTTAAAGTTTTCTAATGAATTGATTTCTACTTTGTATTCCATAGGTTGTTTTCCTTTCTAATGTTCATAGTGTTTACTAGCTTTGAGGAGCTTTAACATAGCTTTCCCACGATCGGTAATTTCTCCGCTATTTTTGATCATCTTCATGTATTCCGTCTGTAGAATCTTATCTGCTTCAGAAACGAGGGCTAGGGAGTTTGCGACTTGGTAGGTTAGCCAGCGAATGGTTCGCTCAATACTACAAGGTTGAGGGTTGGTTGAGAGTTTCAAGGGTTCGACTCCTCCAAAGAGTCGTTGCCATTTTTCATCGGGTTTGTAGGCTCCAAATTGATTGATTCCATCATAGACTTGGATCTCTTTATTTATGATGCCTCTAGCGATTTCGCCAAGATCGACACCAGAGATAAATTCTTCTACAACTCCTTGCGCCTTCTGGTCTGAGAACCGCAATTCATAGCGATTCCAGATACCAAAAATCTCCAAGGATTCGTCCAAGGAGATATTTTCCATTCGAGCTATTTCATAGCGCTTTTCATAAAAGTTGAAGTAGAGCTGACTTTGACGACTTCCAAAGTAAATGGACAAGCCGTGATTAGCTTCCATGTCTTCGTTATCGGTGAAGGATCCACCTCCCGTGATATTCCACTTTTTGAGAGTATCAAGGACAATCTCTTTAGAATGGAGTTTCTTTACCAAATCTGGTATTAGAATTTGTTGGTCTTCGTGTCCATAACCTTTATAGAGTTCATCAAGAGCGATATCAAGCCGTTTAACTCGTACATCCTGATAGGAGTAGAGGATATGTTGGAGAAAGACTTGCCAGGTGATTCCCTTGTGTTCTAAGATAACTTCCATCTCACGGCATCCTTGGCCGGATAGTTGAAGGCAGACTTGATAGTCATTCGTAATCGTCTTATCGAAAAAATCAAAAATCCAGATGTTTCCTCTTTGCCATAAGTGGGTATAGTTCATAAGGCGAGTTTCTTGTTCAGTAAACTCACTCAAGGGGCAGTGAAGAAAATTCTCACAAAAATTATCTAAATCTTTGAGTCTTGGGAAAGACAAGCGGAGGTAGTCAATCTGAGCTCGAAGACTATCTCGTTCACAGTCTTTGTGGTACCCCAGTTTTTCTTTTAGTTCTCGAAACTTGTCAATGGTTAGTCCTCTTTCGCCAGCTTCATAAGAGCGATAGGTTCTAGGTGGAAGATCTACAGCTTGTGCAAAATCTTTTTGGCTAAGTCCTGTATGTTTTCGGAATTTCTTGATATGAAAAGGACTAATTTTGTCCATTCATCGCAACACCTCCTTCTAACAAAGTGACACACTTTTTTGACGAAAGTGACACACTTTTTAAAATTCGAAAACCCAACTCCCACAAGGAATGAGGAGGGGTTGGTATGGCGTTTTTGTCAATTGTAACCCCCCTATTAGAAAGCGGGGGTTCCTTGTCATCATGAGCCAGGAACGGCGGGCTTCGGTCTTCGCCTGACCTGCGGTCAGGCTTGCCCTCGCCCTTGTCCTAGCCCATGATGACTGACAATCGCTTCAATAGCTTTTGGATAGGACTTCCGTCCATCTTCCTCAAAGCGAGCGATTGTTTCAAGAAGTAACTTTTCTTGGAAAGGATCAATAAGAATAGCGGAATCAGTACGTTCAAATGAGATCCCGTGCTCTTCCATATAAGGGATGATTTTTCGAAGAGTTTGCATCTTTAGATCGTACTCCTCCGCAAATTCCTTGAGTGGACGATGAATAATTTCTGGTTCTTGTAATTGTTCATCTACCTTAATTTTCTCTTTTGATTTCTTCTCCTCCAGGTATTCTTCAAATACTGAGAACTCTTCTCCTTCAAACTCCATGATCGGGATTTTAGCGTATTCATCATAGAAAGAAAAGCCCTGGTCAAGTGGAATATAAGGTGAATAGAATTCACCAGCTAGTTTCCCACTTGAAGCAATATAACCACGACCAACCACTTTCACTCCATTAATCTCATCTAGCTTTTTAAATTCTTTGGTTTTATTGGCATCTCCAAACATCATGTCATAGCCTGTTGATTCCAAATGACCGACGGAAAGTCGCATCATGAAGTTGTCTCGAAGAGAAGTCTTTATGTATTCTCCATCAGGCCGTTGCATGGCAAAAATTACGTAGACTCCAGCTTGACGGCCCTCTAGAACGATTTGAGTTAGATATTCCATGAGTTCCGACTGTTGGCTATAGTCACGATCAATCTTGGCCATGAGAGCAGCCCATTCATCTACTAGAAGAAATTTAGGTTTTAAGTTGTAATGGGTGTAATAGGTACCTGGTCTATAGTCTGGAAAAGATGTTAAGACCTCGTAGCGCTTCTTCATAAACTCTACATTCTCTCTAAAGCAATTAATAATATCCTCTTTACTAGAATACACTCGACCGTGGAAGACTGGAAGTTTCTTTAAAGAAGCCAAGTCTGAGTTTTTTGGATCGCAAATATCTATATAGCCGACTTTTAATAAAGCATAGATAATGGACATGAGAGTAACAGTTTTTCCCCCTCCAGTACCTCCACCAACTAGTAGGTGAGAGTCTTTTACATAGTCCCAGTAGACATCTTTCATAAGACGGATCTTTGAGCCTTTGACTTCAACTTGATCAATTGAAATGCGACTATCAATCCGGTTGATGGCGATTTTGTATTTTATAAACCGTTTGTCAAAGCTCTTATCACGAAAGTCCCCATTGAACATGACTTCAAGAGTAGAGCCAAGATTTAAAAAGCGATCTTGGAACTTATTTCCTTCTAAGATGAAACTAACTTGAAGCTCATAGCGACTTTGTTTAAGGTAGACTTTTGGAAGTGTAATCTTTTCAACCATGCCTTTATCTCGTTTGACTTTCTTGACCAGATACAAGTTGTTCTCTAATAAGAAACGGGAGAGGATATGAAGGCTATTGAGCTTTTGAAAGAAGAGAATCTTCTCGTAACAAAGCCAATTAATCCCTAAAGAAAGTAACGCAGACAGTAAAATCCCCGCTCCAATGAAATAACTCTGAGGCAAAGGGTGGACCTTTAGTTGTTCAAAATGCAGGTAGACATAATAAGCGAAAACCAATAAAAAAGGAAACCACCAGATAAACCATGTGATTCCCTTAATGTTTCGATGAAAGATTTGAACTCTTTTTCCTCGATAGGTAAAGAGTTTCATGAGTAATCACCTCCTAATTATCTTTCTTGTTTTCTGTTTGTTTCACTTCCTTAGTTTCCTTGACTGGAGTGGCTCCCGTTTTCTTTTTGATTTTTGAGGCGAAAAGTTTAAAGATATCGCGATTATTCACGTGAACATGGGCGAAAACAATATCTTCTAGTTCTACCTCTTCACGGTATTTAATGCCCAGGTCTTCAATTTCAGACTCTGACATATCTGCGATAGTGAAAAAGAGTGTTTCATGCTGGACAGAAGAGTGAATACCTACAACAATACCACGAATCTCTCCGGTATTGACTTGGACAAATGATCCGTCAGGATTTCGTTGCGATTGATCTACTTCAAAGATGACATCAGGCCCCTCAATGCCTCGGAAAGTCAATTTCCCAAGGACTGCTGGGACATCTAGTCCATCTGTGATGACACGATAGGTTTTATCCGCAATTTGTAGTTTTTCTCCGTAGTTTAATCCAATTTTAGCCATGTGATTTTCTCCTTTTATTTCTTATTTTTTAAGTACCAATTTTTCCGCAAAGACATTGCGGTAAGGTGCAACATTCTTACCATTTAAAATAGTGTCTGAGAAAAAGATTGGGTTAACCGCTTCTACTAGAGCATCTTCTGGAAAGACTGTTGTAGAGGCTGGTGTGATAACATGAAAGGCGCCGTGCTCTGCACTGTTTAGAATGTGACGTTGGTATTTTCCTTTTTTACCAAATACAGACTGAGGAGCTTTCCCCAATTTTTCATAATAAGCTTGACCAATAAATTCTGGTTTCATTTTAAGTGTTTCTGGAATCATAGGATTCTCCTTTCAAATTTTAAGTAAAAGAAAAAGAGTTAAGCTAGTTTCTTAACTCTTGAGTAATAGTGATTAAAAATTTTACGTTTATACATGCGACTATAAAGATCAATATCCCCATAAGCAAATCCTGTTTCTTTTGCCTTAGAGACTAAATGATCGATATCTACCAGAGCTTGACTATATAGTTTAGCTAGTAGACTTTCTGAACTATCAAACATCCCATAGGTAAATAAATAGTTTTCATAGAGTCGTTTACATTGTAGTGCGAAAAAAGTTTGTCATATCATTCTCCTTTATTGTAATAAGTAAAAAAAGCTACTAAGTGAAAAAAGGAAAGAACTTAGTAGCTTGAGAGTAGGTCTATCTAATTAGATAGACAGCAGTAAAGAAAAGTTATTTGGTTGGAAAGATCCCTCTTTCCACGGTGGCAACGTTTAGCAAGGTGCTTTGCGTCAATTACCATCGCTTTCCCGGCCAATCTCATTGGGGAGTCATCATCATACCCTTAAGATTCTCTTACGCCCTTTGGCGAAGCCAGTTCACTTTACTATTCGGAAAAGTGCGAAAGTCCGAAATGCGTGGAAGCCCACAAATACTTGTTTTATATCTTCACTTCAACCACAAACGGACTTGACTTTACCTATCAAATATATTACAATAAAGTTGTTAAGTAAATTGTGTGATTTGATAATCAGTCCTCTGGTTGTCAGACGCACTTTTTTATTCAATTTTCAATGATCAAAACCTTCTAAAAAAAGGTTATTATTTTTAAAAGAGATATACTCTTTCGAATATATTTACATTATATACTCAATTGAGTATATTGTCAAGAGGTTATTGCAAAATATTTTAAAATTTTTTGAGGAAGAAAAAATGGGATTTCCAGAACGATTAAAAGAGCTCCGTTTAAAAAAGGGATTAACACAAAAAGAAATTGCGGAAGAATTTGGTATCAAACAACCTAATTATCAACAGTGGGAAAGCGGAAAAAGAAAACCATCGTCTGAAACTTTAGAGAAATTTGCGAATTTCTTTGGAGTTACGATGGACTACCTTGCAGGAAATGATGAAGAGCTAGACAATGTTGAACTTTTATTTCGTATGAATTCAAACGGATTAACAGAGAAAGAGAAGAAGATCTTCAAGAAAGAGTTAATCGAATTTATGGAAGAACGAAAAAAATTGTTTGAAAGAGAGAAATAATGCAAATTACCCAAAAGATCAAAAATAGTTCAAGTGATTTAAAAGGCAAAATTATCAAAGGTACAATTTGGGGACTAACAGCATTACTGCTGTTAGCAATTTTAATAGGTTCTTTAAATGTACCGCCATATAATGCAGTCATAGTAGTCTCATTGATAATATTGTTGCTATGGATATTAGACATTATTATGCGTAGAACATTTAATAGAATCATACACGAACCCTTTAGTAGTTTTATTAGCATACTTTCCTTGATTTTCATTTTTATACCCTATTTTTTTGTTAAATTTAAAGTTGACGAAGTTTCATCTAGCATACAATTCTTTTTTTCTATCGCTGTCACTGTAGGTATTAACTGTGTATTTGATGCAATATTTAAATTAGTAGAAACACAATTCAACTCTAATGAGCAAAAACAAGTTATTAGATATGGTGCTACTGTTAAATTATTCTTTAATAGTATATATATTTCATCTTATTTAGCAGCCTTTTCAATTGAATGGATTTTTTCTAAAACTGATAATATCACTCTCCTTAATCATTCAATAACTAAGAGTGATTTATGGGGATCGATACATCTCCTTACTTTACTCATTTTATTTTTTTTCTTGTTAATTTGCGCAGGTATTTCATGGCTAATCCGCTTAGAAATTGAAAATAGTCATTATACAAATATCGAACAAGTTAAAAGACAAATTATAGAAAAAAAACAAACAATTGCAAATATCCAGAATCAACTTAACAATATTGATAAAGACATTTCTATTCGATTAAAAAATATAGAGAATAAACTAAATGCTGAATTAAAATCCTTAGATTCTCTAGAATAAAAAAAAACCAGGTTAGAGCTTTTGTAGTCATACCTGGTTTTTTTACATTATATTAAAAAATTTCATATTTTATGGAAAACACTGTAGACATCCTACCTTTTAATTTTGTATAATAAACTAAGCCAAATCGGTTGAATTTTTGATTGATAACAAAGGAGGTGTCATCATTTGCATTCATTATACAAAGAAGTTAGCAACTCCACAAAACAAGTGTTATACCAGTTTATGAAAGATGAAGATCTATCAGTACTAAATTATCATTTTAGCTCTTTTTTCACTCATTGTATTAAAGAGAATCATATAAAAGTAGCAAGTCATCACTTCTCAAATAAAAAGATCGAAGGATTAACTATAGTTGATTCATTAGGTACTACTTTTTCCTATGAAAAAGAAAACTCGAAAGCAAAACAGAACTTTACACTCTGTCATGAATTGGGACATTACATTTTAAAACATGATGGAAGTTATTTTATGAAGTCAGTCGACAATCAAGAAAAGTTAGTAGAGAGAGAAGCCAATATCTTTTCTGCTGTAACTTTGATGCCAGATATCGTTTTACTATCCAAGCTCTACTATAATTGTGAGTCTTTTCAAAATGTACAAGATAGTTTGGAAGTTTCAAAACAGGCTCTTTACTTTCGTCTCCTAGACTTATTACGTATCTTTTTTCCAGATAAAGATACTTATATAAAACAAGTAATTAAAGATTATATGGAAGGTCAAAATGCACCACTTCTGCTATTACTACACGATATTAAAGATGATATTATCGGAGAATTTAACCAGTATAAACCATGCCTCCTAAATCAAATAAAGAATAAAATTGGAAAATTAGGTTTTGTTACTAGCCAAGATATTCCAGAATTATTAGATCAGAAACAATGGAGTAAGCTGAAAAATAATACGTCATATCTTAAAATATGGTTAGTTCATAACAAAGGAAAATCTATAGCTTATGTTTGGGATAAAAACAAGTTATCTGAAAGCGAAGCCAGAAAAAAAGCAGAGTTACAACTACTATTAATGTGAGGTAAGTTATATGTATCAACCAGAAAAACTAAAGGCTCGTAGGAAAGAATTAAAGCTGACACAACAAGAAATTGCAAATAAATTAGGGATATCTTTCCAATCCTATTCAGCATGGGAACGAGGAATAAAGAAACCATCTAAAGAAAGAGTGAAGCAATTAGAAGAAATTCTAATGGTCTCTAGCGGATTTTTTACAGAACCCGAAATCATCCAGCTATATAATTCCCTTTCTAACCCAGCTCAAAAACAAGTTTTAAAGTATGCTCAAAAATTAGTTCACAAAGAAAAAAGTCAAGCTATTAAAAAACTCTATGAATATCATGTCTATGAAAAGATGGCTGCAGGTATCGGATCGACAATCTACAATGATCAAAATTACGATAAGGTTTATTTCGATGAGCAATTAACTCATGATTTTGCTTCATGGGTATCTGGTGATTCGATGGAACCTAAATATCAAAATGGATCTGTCGCACTCATTCGTGAGACTGGATTTGATTATGATGGTGCAGTATATGCTGTAGTATGTAACGATAAAACATACATTAAACGTGTTTTCCGTGAAGAAAAAGGCTTACGTTTAGTTTCTATCAATCCGAAATATAAAGATATTTTTCTTCCTTACGATGAAGATCCTCGTATCATAGGAATCATTGTCGGAAATTTTTTACCACTATAATCATGCTCAATAAACTCTTACATTTAAATAAAAAATATTCTGCTAAAATACTTCTTCCCTATCAATTCCTAGATAGGGCTTTTCATCGTGAATAATACGTTTCAAGCAATCTACACTTCCTTGCAACATAAAAAGTTTAGAGTCTCCTAGTTGCTCAATAGGACAATTTTGGATAGCTTCACAATGTCTCTTAATATGCCAAATAGCATTTTTTATATTTTTTTCTTTTAAATTATTCATAACCAGATAATATCAAAAATCAAGTATATTCTGTTTCATAAATCCTAAACGGTTAAGAATTAAACCTATTTGGGAATTGCATGTATTTTTTTCTAAATAATTTAGTTATTTTAAATGTCACCAAAAAAGAGAGCTTTTCAACTCTCTTATTTATTTTCTTATCTCACATAAATACTTCACATGTCCAGGCTCATCAAATTCATTTTTCTCAATAGCATATGCCACATTTGTATCCTTATTGAGAAATAGTATCATAGAATATGGTGCCATGAAGCTTGCTTTCTCTTCTAAGAACCAAGAATCAAAACACTGATCTCCTTCGTATAACACGATTCTTTCATATTCGTCTATATCATCACCTTCTGAGAGTCGTGCTCTCACTTCAAAATTAGCGCTAGGTTCTTTTCTCAAGATATCCCCTATCCAATAGGTTGCTTGTTGAAGCGAATAGAAATCAGCAATTCCCCAACGGAAGTACTCACCCATTTTTTCATCTACAAATTCAAAATCTTCAGTGGTGTCCATATCTCTAAAACTTGTTATTCTCATATAGTATTCTCACTTTCTATTTATACAACTTGTTTCTATTTTACAGCAAGCAACAAGGTTAGCTTGTTATTTATAGGATATTCTTAGTTTTAATAATTCACTTCCAATCCCTATACAAAGTTATTATATCAAATTTATGTGATTTTGTCAATTTTGTCAGATTTAGTACACACTAGAATAACTCAGAATCAATTTTTGACCAAGGAGATACAAAATATAAAAACGCTTAATCCTTATACAGAATAAGCGTTAAACTTATGACTAGAAAAAGAAATTAAACATTGTCGTCAATCATCATCCAATTCCTTCAATGCTTTCTTATAAGCCTCACTATCCTTCTTATAATAGTCACGTTCTACACCGGATATATCTACAGTAAAGACACCATCTTTATATGTATAACTTGTTGTACGGTTTGACATTTGAGAACCCATCAGCTCAATTGTTTCATTCTTTTGATCGATTACAAAGTTATCAGCAACACTACTATCAAGTGTTCCCTTATTTCCTGAAATAGTAAATGCTCGTTCATTTCGAGATTCGTTAACCCAATAATATTCGCCATCCAAAGTCTGGTTACTTTGATTAGAGCATGCAACTAAAGGCAAACTCAAAATCATCAAAAATAGTAGAGTCATTATTTTATTCATTGTAATACCTCCTTAATTGCTCATATTATAACAAAATAGCATTACAGGAATACTATAAAAATGTCTATTATAACGGCAATTTTTTTAAATGTTTATTACAATAGCAAATTAAGAAAACGGAATCAAAAACGCACTCTAGCCTCTATAGTAGAGCTAAGACTATAGAATTTAGAATGCGTTATTAGGGATTAACTAGTTGTCATTAAAAGATAAACATTAACTATTATTTGTCGTCACCTTTAATCATATTTTTAACGCCTTCGATTGCACCTTCAACGGCATCTTTTGCGTCTTCTGCCACTTCTTTAACTTTAGAAACTACTTTTTCAGCAGCTCCTTCTTTTTCTGTTTTCTTGTCGCCAGTCAATTTACCGACACCTTCTTTGATTGCACCTTTTGCTTGGTTTACTTTTTCTTCTGTAGACATAGTCTTACCTCCAT